>SKLG01000397.1 GCA_007123335.1 Anaerolineae bacterium
CGCGCCTGAATCTCGACCTCGTCGCCGACGCGGATGCCCTCGGCGTAGGCCAATTCGCTGGAGAGGACGACGGCGTCCCACTCGTCGGCCCTAAACCAGCGCCCCTCCTCGATGGCGGCCTGGTAGAGGGTCGTATCGCCGGGCACGCCCCACAAGCGGGCGCGGCTGAGGGCCACCACGCCATCGACCAGCGCCCAGGCCTCGGCGGAGCGCACACCCTCCACCGTGGGCAGCAGGTTCTCCATCTGCACGTTGAGGCCCTCGCCGAACCACACCCAGGCTTCGGCGGCATAGATCGTATAGATGTCATCGATGGCCGCGTCCACCGACTCTTTCGTCGAGAGGGCGCCTAAAAAGGCCGCCGTAGCCAGGATGACCACCCCCAGCGTCACCAAGGTGCGCGTTTTTCGCCGACTGAGGTTGCGCAACGCCATGGCCGGGAGCGCCGGGAGCGCCGAGCGCCTGCTCGGCTCTTCCCTCTGCCGAGCAGGCGCTCGGCGCTCCCAGGGGGTGGAAAGCCGCTGCAAGGCGCGATCCAGCCAGCTCTGACCATAATCGGCCTGGATGCCATACGATTCCAGGGCGTCCTTGATCGAGACCTCTGCGCCGCGCAGCGCCGGAATGAGCCCGCCCAACACCGAGATCCCCAAACCCACGAACAGCCCCAGCGCCACCCCCGAGGGCGCCAGCCGAAAGGAGACCGTGGCGTTGGCCAGGGACCCGATCCACACCAGGAGCCGCCAGCCGAGGAGCGCCCCCAGCACAAGGCCCAACAGCGTGCCCACCACCCCATGGGCCAACGACGCACCGATAAAGAGGACCAGGATATGCCCGCGCGTAGCCCCCACCGTCTTGAGCACGGCGATCTCGCCGATCTGTTCGCTCACCGTCGCCGACAGGGTGTTGGCCACTAAAAAGCTGCTCAAGACCAGCCCCAGGATGGAGAATAGTAGCATGATGACGATGAGGGCATCCAGCTCGCGCTTGCCCGGATAGTTCTCCAGGGTGCGGATCTGAGGCGCGCCGGCCTGGATCCCCTGGCGGCGCAGAAGCAGGTCGATGCGCCGGGCCGCGGCCTGGGTGTCCGCCGGATCATGCAGCCGGATGAGCAGTTGGTTGTTGCCACTCAGCCCCAGCAGCCGCCGGGTGGTGACCGCCGGCACATAGCCCACGGCGATGTTGGTCACCGCGCTGGACAGATGACCTGGGCTGCGCGAGATGCCGCTGACCCGCACCTGGCGCTCGCGGCGCTCCTGGTCGCGATAGATCAGCGTGTCGCCCGGCTCGATCCCGGCGTCCTCGCTGGCCGAGAGGTCCAGCAGAATCTCGCCCTCCTGCGGATAGCGCCCGGTGACGAGGTCGAACTCATTGACCTGCACCTGCCCAAAATCGTCGATGCCCACCAGCTCGATATCGCCCCACAGCGCATCGTTAGCCGGGCGCCACCGCGTGGTATAGACCGTGCGCAGCTCGGCGCGATTCACCGCTGGATCGCGCTCCAGCACCATGGCCAGGGCCGTCGGGGCATCCCACACCCAGTATACCAGGTTAGCCTGGGAGGTATCGGCGTACAACGCCCGCTGCACACGGGTCACGTTCCAGGAGGTGGAGACGATGGCCACCATGCCGGCCACGCCCACCGCGATCCCCAGAATGGTCAGCGCCGTGCGCAACGAGCGATTGCGCACATCGCGGACGACCTTGCGCATCAAGCCAAGCACGGCGCTTCCCCGAGCCGTCGAACCCGCTCCCAGCGCGCATTGGGGGGCTCGTGGCCCCAAAGCTCGCCGATCTCCTGGGCGCCCAAGAGGCGCGACAGCGTGGTGTGGATAAAGGTCACCCGCCGCAGCTTGCGGCTGACGATCGGCTGCCCCAGCCGTTGCAGAGGCCCCAGATCGAGGCGATAGTAGAGGGCATCGGCCCGGGGATGGTCGGCCTGGTCGGGGAGCAGCTCCCGGCGGGGCAGCAGAGCATAGCGCCGAACCTCGGCATAGTAGGTGATCGTCCAGCGCAGCTCGTGAAAGACCTTGGGATGATAAAAGGCCACATAGTCGGCGGCGATGCGTCGCGGAGCGCGCTCCAGGGGGATGCGATACCAGCCCTGGCTCTGCACCAGCTCCCAGTCCTGGAGGCTGGGCACAATAGCCACCAGCACCGTCTCCTCAATCGGAGCGCGGACGTCTCGCCCGCCCATCCCACCGATGCCCAGATAGGGATCCTCCCAGGTCGGCCCCATGACCCTCCCTCCTGCCACGCGTCAGTCGCGGCGCGTCTCGGCGATGCACACCTCGCGGGCGTAGGCCAGATGGGCGACGTCGATATCGCCCGGCACCGTGCATCCCGCGCCGAGCATGAACCCCTGGGTGCCCATCTCGTCCAGCACGGCGCGCACCTCGGTGGCGATGGCCGGCCGCGGCCCCGTGACCAATGGCCCGCGCTCATCCAGCCCGCCCAGGATCGGGAGGCCCAACAGCTCCTGCCCCTGGCGCAGCGACAGGTTGCCCGACTGGTGGGCCCAGTTGGCCAGATGCACCGGATACCCGGTAAAGCGCTCCAGGTTGATCTCTGGACCGCAGAAATGGCCGACGACAAACTCGGCCACGGTGTTGATCGCCTCGATCACCCGCAAATCATAGGGACGGAAGAAGTTGGCGTGCTCGTCGTCGCTCATCACCTCTCGCTCGCCGCCCTGGGCCGAGTAGTAGATGCCGTTGGCCCCGGCCTCGGTGATACAGGCCTGGAAAAAGCGCCCCTGATCCTCGGCGATGATGTCCAGCGCGCCCAGCACCGGCTCGGGGTCAGCGCGTAACTGGCGCAACAGCTCGGCCCGCGCCTCGACGGACGTGGGAAAGCGGGCCGGATCGCCGGCGCGGAGGATGGCCATGGCCTGGTTGTACGGGTTAAAGGCGGTGGTCATGACCATCACCTCGTCGCCCACGGCATCGACGATGCGCCGCAGCCCGTCCAGGTGGCTCTGAAAGAGGGGATCGGAAAGGGGCGTCGGCTCCAACCGGCGCCAATCCCCCGGCTCGCCGATGCGCAGGTTGCCGATGGGCGCATAGCCGGTGTCGTTCATGACCTTGAGCACGTCGGGGTCGGCGGCGCGGTAATAGTCCAGATGGGCGCGGGCCATGCCCTCGCCGCCGTGGGCCTCGGGGCCAAAGTGGAACCAAAAGCCCGCCGGCACCTGATCTACAGGCTTGTTGCGCAACAGGGCGCGAAAACGCTCGATCTTGTTCATGTTCATCTCCTCCTGTATCGCCATAGGCATACTATACTTGATTGTCGCGACGATGTACAGTGGGCTAGGCGCATCGGCGAATTGGTGTATAATGGCTCCGACGAGCTTGGGGCGCTGCGGTGGCCACGCACGCCCGGCGTTCGACGCATTCGGGGGCATGGTATAAAGAATGAGGGGAATTCGACAGCGAATCAGGGCCATGAGCGCGCCAGCAGCGAGGGCTGTTGCGTGGACGTTGGTGGGCGCGAGTCTGTTGCTGCTCCTGGCGACCGCTTCCCTCGCGGCGCCTGCGACCGAGGTCGAAGGGGAACTCGGCCTCCAGCCGGCGCAACCTCCGGGGTTTATCGCCCTGCAGGCCTGCGTCGTCGAGGTCACCATCCAGTGCAACGAAGGCCGCTGTGTGTTGCGCACCAGCCAGGCCTATCGCATCTATAACCGCGATCGCATCAAGGCAGAGACGTTGGTCCTTGCGGGGGTACCGCATGGCGCCGCCTGGCAGGGGATCGACCTGCGCGATGGGTCGGGGAACGCGCTGCCCAAGCGCGTCGACACCAGCGCAGACGCCCCGCTGTGGGACCTGACCCTGTCGCCAGATGAACGCAAGACGTTGCTCTTTACCCATCAACGCGAACTGCCCCAGAACGACTTTGTGCGCTGGCGCTGGGACACGAGCCTGCTCACCCGCTGGCAGGGCGTTGCTTCCTTGCGCGTCAACCTGACCTTGCCGGGCTGGACGCCGGCCGGAGCCGTGCATACTATAGAGCCCCAGGGCTATCGCTTTGACGGACGTGAGATCCTCTGGGACTATGAAACGGTGACCCAGTATCCCGAGCACGAGATCGTCCTGCTCTCGCCCGAGACCTGGCAGCGTCTTCAGACCTTGCAGAATGAGGGGCAACATCACGACCTGGCCAAGGCGTACTTAACCTTGTACGACGCTGCTGAACGTCAAGGCATTCCCATGGCCGAGCCCTTTGCCCAGGTCGTAGGCGAGCTGTTGGCGGCCATCGAGGCCGCCCCCGACGCGCTGGCGCCGCGCCTCGATCTGGCGGCGCTCTATCGCACCCGCAGCAACGATCCGTCGGCGGTGGGGTTGAATTATGTCCTGCTGGCCGCCGAGCAACTGCAACGCGCGCTGGATGGCATGGGCACCGGCGCCCATCCTCAGCGCGACGAGGTGGCCCAGTTGCTGGCTCAAACGTATTACGAGGCCGCATTGCAGGCGCGGCGCATGGGCGACACCGCCGGGGGCCTGTTATACCTGAGCAAGGCCGAGCGCATCTCCGCCGTGGCACCCGCCGGGTCATCGGTCTCGCGGGAGGACATGGCCCTGCAATGGGCGTTGGATATGGCCGAGAAAGGGATGGTTTCTCAGGCGCTGACCGAGATGCGCGATCACCTCTCGCCTGGGCTGGAGGATGCCTTTCTGCGTTACGCCCCCCCGATCTCTGCCGCGCGCACCCACGTGACCGTCGGCCCCACCCAGCGACGGGCCGCATACGTGGTCACCCCCTACAAGCCGGTCGCCGACCAGACGCGCTCGCGGATGGAGGAACTGGGGCAGGCGTTGGCTTCCATCGACGGTATTGCGCCCGAGGCCCTCGCAGTAACGATCCACGAATCCGACGGGGCACCTCACGAGATTGTCGTCGAGATCATCGCCCGGTATCGCTCGGAGCACGAGCTGCGCGATCTGGCGGCCGCCATCCGGCAGACGATCGGCGAAGATCAGGACCTTCTGGCGGCGCTGTTGGCCTGGCCCTGGCACTCTGAGGCTGGGGCGGCGCGGCGCGAGGAGACGCCTTGGAGCGAGCGCTATCGCTATCATGAGCGAGTGGATCTCGCCGAGCTGGCCGACACCTGGGAACGCGAGTCACGCTATGCCCAATGGCGGCTGGTGGAACTCCAGAGCGCTACCGCCAGCGGAGAGCGGGAACGCATCGAACACCAACTGGCCGTCTTGGCGCTGCGGGAACAGTGGCAGGTCTGGCAGCGTCTGCCGGCGGCGAGCTACTGGGTCTATTCCCTCGAATGGGGCCAAGCATCCGAAGAGGAAGCCAGATCGTGGATGCTGAGCTGGCAGCAACATCGCGATCTATCGGTCGAGATCGCGCGCTACCGGTGGCCTTTTATATTGCGCGGCCTGGGTTTGGTGATGCTCGTCGTCCTGGTGCTCGGGCTGGTCATCGCGACCAATCGACGTAAGTTCAGACCAACGCACACGTCATAACCAGCAAAAGCTGGGAGTTTACGGATATTTTACCCTCGAGGACGCCTCTCCCCCCACGACTTTTACCTACGGTTTATGGATGATCTCCTCACGTACGTTATGCTAACAGTGTGGAATGTTAGCGCCCCCTATCACTGTGGGGCACGTCAATAAGTGAGGGGACATCATGACCAAACAGAGACAGATCCTGCTTCGCGTGCTCACGTTATTGCTCGTCCTGAGCGCCCTTTTCCTGCCCATGACCGCCCTGGCGCAGGGCACTGGGAGGCGCCCGAATACCGAACGCACCATCGAGGTGACGGTAGATATCCCCTGGGATGCCAACCGCGTCTATCCGGTCAGCGCTGGCAAAGTCCAGGTGATGTTCTTTCCCGGCTCACTGCCTCCACTAGAGGCAGGAGAGGTCTATAGCTTTAGGCTCAGGGTCACTGAGACATCCGATAGAGGGTTCATCGCCGATCTAGTGCTGAATCAGCCGGGGATAGAGTTCCAGCATCCGGTGCGGGTCAAATTCGGCACGGCCGGGGAGGTCTTTTTCTGCGATCAGGAGGATGGCGGGTGCGAGATTGGCCAGGGCTATCGCATCCCCACCCGCGGCGGCTGGGTCATGCTGGAGCACTTTTCTCGCTATAGCGGTTGGTACTGAACACACAGCAGCGCGATCTAGCAGCGCCGAATCTGAAACGGCACGCCTGATGGCGTGCCGTTTGCTCGTTCGCGACGCAATGCAGGTTTATGCACCCTGCTCGGGAACTCCTATCCTTCTCGCCTCCCCCGTATCAGCGTCCTGCGCTTCAAGCCGCGTACACAGCACCAGCGCCGCGGCCATCATTAACGCGGCGGTGACAAAGATCGGCACATAGCCCACCAGCGCGATGAGCGCGCCGCCGGCCGCGGGCAAAAAGTAGAGCGGTCCCAGCAGGGTGTTGGCCAGGCCATAGTAGCTGGGGCGATCCTCGGGGGGCGCGATATCGTAGAGATAGGCGATCTGCCCCA
>SKLG01000061.1 GCA_007123335.1 Anaerolineae bacterium
ACGGGTGGGAGTAGGCGTGGCCGTGGGCGGTGCATGTGTGGGAGTGGGTGTGCGCGTGGGCGGTGGACCCGCCAGCACATGGATAGAGCGCGCTAACAGACTTTCATCCGCCAGCTTGATGGCTGTCACCTGCACGGTGGCGCCCACCACGACCTTGCCATGGATCTCGGTGTTCCGGTTGAACGAGACACGCTGCTGATTCCGGTTGTCCGAGCGCTCAAGGACCCAGTAATCCCCGGCGACGGTCAAGATCCTCCCTATCAAGATCTCGGGTTCCATGACAATAGAGATACGCCTGGCCTGCAACCGCCCGTTACAGTACTCGTCGGCCACAACCTGTGCTCGCGCTCCAACGATGCGTTCGCCGACAATCTCTGTGGCTTCGTCGACGTACACCGTGCGCTCAGCCACTCGCCAGTACTCTTGGGCGATCTCCTGGATTGCACCGTTGAACTCGCGAACCTGTGGAGCGTATACCGTTATCGACTCGGCTTCAAGGCGCCCATCTGGCTTTTCGATGGCCCGAATCATGACGCCGGCACCGACGACCGCAGCAGCGCGCTCCAGACTAAAGCGATTCGCGGGTATGCGAACCCATGTGCCCGCGACAAGCCATCGCTCAGCGCCGAGCTGCTCAATGCAGCCCTCTATGCGCACCGTGATAGGACGGGGGGGAGGCTGCGGCGTAGGCGTCTCGGTGGGCACCACAGGCGTATTCGTCATCGTCGACGTGGGTATCGCCGTTTGCGTCTCCGTGACCGTACTCGTTGCCGTGGCCGGCGATATCTCTACCTTGGCAGGCACCGCCGTGTCTGTGGGGAGCGCTGTGGCCATGCCTGTAACCGTAACCGTAACCGTGACCGTAGCGCTAGCCGTGGGCGTGGCCGTGGCGGTTTCGGTTGGCGGCGTCGTGACGGTGGGCGTCGCCGTGGCCGTCGGCATCGCCATGATCACTTGCTGGGTCGATCGGGGCGTGGCTTTGATCAACGGCGCCTCGATGAGCAGAAGGTGGTCTTCTCTAGGAACGCCGACGACTTGGACCCTGGTCCCCTCGGCAGGGATTCTGTCGCGCATCTCCTCTGGAACCTGAACCGGAATGCCGCCCACACGGAAGGAGAGGCCCTCGACACGGTCGACCTCTCCAGAGATGGTGATCTCTTGGTCAGGGGCGCGCTCGGTCAACGTCTCGACTTCGTCGAGCCGTCTTTGGTCAACCCTCTCCCTCAGGGCCTCTGACCTATCCAGAAACAGGGCCACGTCCTCTGAATGCCGCTTGACCGGATAGAGCGGATCTCCGGGCAAGGCCCCCTGGGCAACGGCCGTGACCGTAACAGCTACCGTGAAAAAGACGAGGACATAGGCTGCGATGGCCAGACCCCGCGAGGTCGACAGCGATAGCAGGCCCTGGAAAAGGCGTGACCATCCAGAGTGCCGAGCCTCCTCTGCCTCCCGCAGCCTGGCCGCTTCGGAAAGAAACCGAGTCCGGGCGCGCTGGAGCCCTTCTCTAGAGGGTGGGGGCGTCTCT
The DNA here is from genome assembly GCA_007123335.1 of Anaerolineae bacterium. Classification (GTDB taxonomy): domain Bacteria; phylum Chloroflexota; class Anaerolineae; order UBA1429; family UBA1429; genus SKLG01. The sequence continues at coordinate 1,526 of SKLG01000061.1, forward strand.
TCCCAGCTCTTGCGGAACACCTGATACACGCGCAGCAGCGACTCTAGCGTTTCCCGCTGCTCTGGGAAACGCTCAAGACACTCTTCCATGCTGGCGCCTTGCCGGAGCAATGCCTCGCAGGCGGCCAGTGCGCTTTCGAGATCTTGAGGCATCTCGTACTCCCGCCTACTGCAGCCCCGGCGCCAGATGACGCCGCAAGGCTGCCAACGCGCGATATTGAAGTGATTTGATAGCGCCTTCTGTTTTGCCCATCACCTGCGCTACTTCTAGGTTACTTCGCTCTTCAAAGAATTTGAGCACAATGACCATCTGTTGTTCTTCCGTCAGATGGATCATGGCCTTTTTTACGCGTTCGCTGCTGATACTGTCCTCAGCCTGCGACAGCACGTCAGGACTGCTGAGCGGCAATCGTTCATCCAATTCCTGAGTGGCATAACGTCCGTCGCGTCGAAAGTGATCCACCAACATATTGTGAGCGATACGGTAAAGCCACCCCGAGAATGATTGTTGCCAGGCCTTGTCCGCCCGAATAGCATTCAACATCTTGATAAAGACGCTGGCAGTGAGATCCTCGGCGAGGTCTTGATCCCCCGTATGATAGAGCATATACGAATAGATCTTGGCCGCGTAACGGTCATAAAGCTCGCCGAGGGCGGCCTGATCGTATTTTATGGCTTTTTGGAGGAGAGCCTGCTCGTCATGGAGTTCCATGGTGAGTTCTCTCTTCCTGATAGACGCGGTGGGAAGCCAAAAGATACGTCCCTGTCATGATAGTGGTATCATTCCATCGTATGGAGCGCCAAAAGCAGACGGGGTAACAACCAATCAACCTCAAGTTACCACAGGCGGCACCACTCTGTCAACCACTTGATATTCAAGCCATATCCGCTCTTTTACCGCTGTGTCACGATCTTGGCGTATACCCGATAGGGGATGCTTATGATCCTCTGACAGCGCAGACAGGCCATCTCCTGATCGCCATCCTCATCCTCCATCGTCGCGCTGTCCTGTGCGTCCGGAAGCGGCTGTGGCGCCGGTATAAAGGGGCTCAGCCGCGCGCCACAGGGACACACAAAACCGTATAAACGAGCGGGGTTGCCATAGACCAGCCCATAGTCGGGGACGTCGCGGGTCACCACCGCTCCGGCGCCCACCATGGCCCACCGCCCCACGGTGACGCCGCACACGACGGTGGCGTTGGCGCCGATGGCCGCGCCCCTGCGCACCAATGTCGGCGCGATGGTCCAATCATCGGCCCGCTTCAGGCTGCCGTCAGGGTTGATCGCCCGCGGCTGTATGTCGTTGGTGAACACACAGTGAGGCCCGCAAAAGACGCCATCCTCCATCGTGACGCCCTCATAGACCGATACATAGTTCTGGATCTTGACCCGGCTGCCGATCTGCACCCGGGCATCGATATACACGCCTTTGCCCAGGATGCACTCCTCACCGATGACGGCCCCTTCACGCACCTGACAGTGCTGCCATATCTGGGTTCGCTCGCCGATCACGGCCTCGGGCGCGATGCTGGCGGTGTCGTGAACAAAATAGGAAGGGGTCATAAACTCTGCTCCTTATACTGCGTTCAGCAATAAGTGTACTCGGCGCGCGATGATAGGTCCAAAAAGACATCAAGTTCGGTATGAGCAAGGGTAGCCCGAACACCTCGACATGGTCGTCATCTGCCACGAGACGCTGCGGCATTCTGGCCTACACAGTGCATAGGCTGGGAAGAGAATGTCATGCGCACTCGTATAATATCGCAAGTTGACTGGACTCGATGATAGGACTAGGATCATAGAGTTAGGAACAGGTGCGCCTCTGGCTACGCCAGACTTGATTCTTGGCGGTACATGGCTCATCGCGGAGACCGCTCTGTAGACGATGGTATCCGATTTGACGGTTCATGACAACCTCACCGCTCTCGGCCAAGCCAGGGAGCGCCTTGTTACAGAATGAGAACGATGGTGGCCAAGAGTCATTCAGCACCTTCCTATAACGAGCCCGATAGCGGCGGCACCCACCCAGCACGTCTGCGTGGGCGCCTCCTTATGCTCGCCCGTATGGCATGGGCCTTGTTCTTTATCTTTCCCATCGCCCTGTTCATCTTGGCAACGTTCTTTTTCCTGCGCACTCGAGATCTCTCGGCAGCCAGTACCGTCTATCTGGTCATTCTCGATGTATTTTTCGTGGCCGGGTATGCGTTGGTGGCTCTATTCATCGCCTGGCGTCGCTCCAACGACTGGTTCGCGCTGTTTCTATCCGTCGCCATGGTCATGACCGCGACGCGCTTTAGCCATCAGATCGCTTTTCTGAGCGAGGTCAGCCCAGGCTGGAGCATAGCGGTGAGGCTGACCCATTTCTTTGGCGCATTTGGAAGCCTGCTATTCCTGTATGCCTTTCCCGATGGCCGGCTGGTGCCGCGTCGGCTGTGGCCGATGCTGATCGTCTGGTTTCTGTGGGTGATGGTTTGGCAATGGGCTCCGCAAGGCGTCAACCCGGTGTATCAGCTTCCGTTGGCGGCGCGCCTGTTTGATCTGGCGCTGTTGAGCACCGGCATTTACGCCCAGCTCTATCGCTATCGCCACGACGCCGACCCGGTGCGCAAGCAGCAGACCAAATGGGTGGTCTATGGCGTCACGGTGGCCATCGCCGGGTACTATGGGCATCGTCTTTTCGTCCTCCTGGCTCCTGAGCTGATGGAGCCCGTTCTCCATCAGATGATTGGGGATACCCTGTACCACGCTTTTCTCCTGCTCATTCCCCTTTCCATCGGGGTCTCTATGCTGCGCTATCGGCTGTGGGATATCGACCCGCTCATCCACGACACGTTGGTCTATGGCACCCTCACGGCGATCTTGACGGCGATCTATGTCGCCAGTGTGGTGGTGTTGCAGCGTGCGTTCCGCATCATCAGCGGTCAGCAGTCGGATCTGGCGCTGGTGGCCTCTACCCTGCTCATCGCCGCCCTCTTTCAGCCCCTGCGCCGTCGGGTGCAGATCGACATCGATCGCCGCTTCTATCGGCAGGAGATTGACGTTCGAGAGGCGCTGGAGGCCTTTGCCCAGCAGATACGGACGATCATCGTCCTCGATGAGCTGCTATCGGCCCTCGCGGAACGCGTGGTGGAACTGACCCGCACGAGCCACGCCGTCGTCTATTTGCCCGACGACGAGGGCGCGCTGACGCTGGCCGAGCAGCGTCAGTCTTTCGATGCTGCTCGGCGGCGCTCGCCTTGTCCACCGCCGCTCCTTCTGCCGATCGAGGCGGACCGCATGCCCATGGACCGACCGCTGGCGCAATCCCATGACAGCGTGTTCGCCCTCCTTGTACCGCTGGTTGCCCCACCCTCATCGGCGCAGGGCGATCCCGAACTGGTGGGCGTGCTGGCGCTGGGGCAACGCCTGGATGGCCGGCCCTATTCGTCCGGGGAGCAATCTTTGCTGACCATGTTGTGCGATCAGGCGGGCACAGCGTTGCACGTTGCCCAGTTGGTGGCCGAAAAACAGGCCGTCGAACAAGAACTGGCGGCGGCCTGGCGCATTCAACAGAGCTTTTTGCCCCAGGATCTGCCCGAGATTCCGGGCTGGCAGTTGGCCGCCACGCTTCATCCGGCCCGAGAGACATGTGGCGATTTTTACGACGTGATCCCACTGCCCGGTGGGCGAATGGGTTTGCTCATCGCCGATGTGGTCGACAAGGGGATGGCCGCCGCCCTTTACATGGCGCTCAGTCGCACCATCCTGCGCACCTATGCGCTACGCTATGAGGCTCATCCCGCCCTCGTGTTCCAGGAGGCGAATGCGCGGATGGTGCTGGATACCCAGGGAGGGCATTTTGTCACCCTCTTTTATGGTATCCTCGATCCTGTTCGGGGCACTCTGGTCTATGCCAATGCCGGTCACAGCCCGCCCTATCTGCTGTCGTCCCACGACGAGGACGCCGCTCCGCGTCCGCTCGTGCGCACCGGCGTGCCATTGGGCATCCTGCCCGACGCCACATGGGAGCAGGAGACGGTGCACCTGACCCCCGGCGATAGCCTGGTGCTGTATACCGATGGCATCACCGAGGCCCAGGATCGGCAGCAGGTGGAGTTTGGCGAAGGGCGGCTGCTAGAGACGCTTCAACGCCATCGCGGACGATCGGCCCAGGAGATCCAGCAGGCGGTGTTGCAGGCGGTGCGTGGGTTTATCGGCGGCGCCGCGCCGTCGGACGACATGGCGCTCATGGTCCTCATGCGCCCGCCGCTTGCTCCCCCCAAAGGCTCTCGGCAGGACGTGTTGGAAGATGAAGCATCTCTTGAGGGTCTTGGGGAGGCGGCTGGCCGTAGATGAAACACCGGTTGCGGATCGCCCGGAGCGGGTTGGTTCTAGTGGCCGTCTTGCTGGCCTTTTTCTGGCCGACCAAGATAGCGGCGGAGCCGCCACTCCTCACCCGTGACGATCTGCGTACCTTTCTCGCCCCTGTGATCACCCACGGGATGGCGATTCACAATCTGCCAGGGGTGACGCTGGCGGTGGTGCGCGTTGGGACTGACGCCAATGACGCGATGGTGTTCACCCAAGGGTACGGCCATGCCGACCTGGAGCGTGGCATCGCCGTGGATGCGGCAATCACCCTCTTTGATGTAGGCTCGGTGTCCAAGCTCTTTACCTTTACGGCGGTGATGCAATTGGTGGAGGAGGGCCGCCTGGATCTCGACGCCGACGTCAATCGCTATCTCACCCGATTCCAGGTTCCAGAGACCTTCCCCGAACCGGTGACCGTGGCCCATCTGCTGACCCACACCGGCGGGTTCGACGAATGGGACATGGGCGCGGCGGCGCGCACGGCGGAGGAGGTGCTGCCGGTGTGCGAGTATCTAGCGCGGCGATTGCCGCCGCGCGTTCGTCCTCCTGGGGAGGTCATCGCCTACTCGAA
>SKLG01000053.1 GCA_007123335.1 Anaerolineae bacterium
ACAAGAAGGAGATAACCGTTCATGACCAAGGTCGCGTTTATCGGCGCTGGGAGTTTCGGCTTTACCCGCAAGCTGGTCAAGGACCTGCTGACCTTTCCGCTGTTGGAGGACTGCACCATCGCCCTCATGGACATTAACCCGGAGCGGCTGGATTACATCAAGCGCGCCGTGGATCGCATCGTGGCCGAGGGCAACTATCCGGCCAAGGTGGAGGCCACCACGGATCGGGTAGAGGCGCTGCGCGGCGCCGACGCCGTGATCTGCACCATCCTGGCGGGCGGGGTGCAGGTGTGGCGCCACGACATCGAGATCCCCAAGAGCTATGGCATCGACACCAACGTCGGCGACACCCGGGGGCCGTCGGGGATCTTTCGCGCGCTGCGCACCATCCCGGTGATGCTCGACATCTGCCGCGACATGGAGCGCCATTGCCCCAACGCCATCCTGCTCAACTACACCAACCCCATGGCCATGCTCTGCCGCGCCATGCAGCGCGAGACCGACGTAAAGGTGACGGGGCTATGCCACAGCGTCCAAGGCACCGCCGAGATGTTGGCGCGCTGGATCGGCGCGCCCATGGACGAGGTCACCTACGTCTGCGCGGGGATCAACCACCAGGCGTGGTACGTCGATTACTCCTGGAAGAACGAGGACGCCTATCCGCTACTGCGCGAGGCGGTGGAAAAGCCCGAGATCTATAACGAGGAGATTGTGCGCAACGAGATGTTCATCCATCTCGGCTATTATGTCACCGAATCCAGCGGCCACAATTCCGAGTACAACTGGTGGTTCCGCAAGCGCCCCGACCTGATCGAGAAATACTGCACCCACGGCACCGGCTGGAACCCCGGCGTCTACGCCTACATCCTGGATAGCTATTTGCAGCGGGAGCACGACTGGAAGGACGACATCCAGGCATGGCTGGACGACCCCGAGCCGCTGGACCTGAGCCGCGGCCACGAGTACGCCGCCTACATCGTCAACGCCTACCTGGGCGGCGAGCCCTTCCGCTTTAACGGGAACGTGCCCAACACCGGCCTGATCACCAACCTGCCCGACGACGCCTGCGTCGAGGTGCCGGTGTACGCCGACCGGAACGGGTTCAACGGCATCCACGTGGGCGCGCTGCCGCCCCAGTGCGCGGCGCTGAATCAGATCAGCGTGGCCTCGGAGGAGATGGCGGTGGAGGCCTGCCTGACCGGCGACCCGACGTTGGTGTTCCACGCCGTCGCCTACGATCCGCTGACGGCGGCGATGCTGTCGCTGGCCGAGACCCGCAAGATGGTCAACGACATGCTGGCGCAGAACCGCGACCATCTGCCGACCTTCCAGCATTTCCGCGCCTGAGACGACGAACCGGGCAGGCGGGCCGTGAAGCCTCGCCTGCCCGGTTCTGATACGTACCGATTAGAGCGCCTCGCCCTTTTCTGTAGGACGAGCAGCGGGTGGTATGGACAGTTTGGCCATAGCCACTCTGTTGTATACACTGCGGCCCGCAGGTCAGCGTAGCGGCCCGTATAGTATCTGCGAGCTTTTGCTCTCCACGTCGAATAGTGCCAGTGAGGGCTCTTTGCTACCGGCTGTGTAAGCCAACTTGCCCTCCTCGACCCAGGCAACCTTCCGCGCAATGCCAGCGGAAGCCAGGGTATCGGGTACGGTGACCGGCCTTGCGTCGGGCTTGGTCTCGACGACGAACAGGGCCGATTGATCCTTGTCACAGGCGAAAAAGGCGATGTATTTTCCTTGGGGTGACCAGTAGAGGTCGCTTCCCTCACAGATCGCCACAGGTTCACTCAGCGCAGAGCCGTATACGGTGCTCAGCGCGGGTCCTGCGAACACTGTGATCGTAAGAGTCTCCGTCATGCCCCGGCTGATTAGGACCGAACCACTCTTGTCGGCCAGAGCGTAGGCAAGCCGGTCTCCTTGTGGCGCCATCGCCACGTGGCTCACCCGCGCATCCCCCTTTGAGATGTCGAGCACCGCGCCGCTCGCCCAGTTAAGCAGCCTAATCTCCCTTGCCGCGTCTCGGCGAGCCATAAACAGGACGTAATCTCCGCCTATCGACTCCACCTGGATGTCATTCCCTCGAAGCAGGTCATTGAATGGCCAGCGCAGCCAGCCAGTAGAGGCCAACAAGCCGCGTACCATGAGCGCAAGGACCAAGATGATGAACAGGGCGCTGCCAATCGCCTGCCACCAGCGGGTCCGCCGTTGTGCGCCATTGGGGTTCAGCGCGGCGCGTTCCCGCGACAACTCTGCTAAAAGCCTCTCCTGTTCGACGTGCCCTTGCGGCGTCGAGGATGCCCCTGCAGCAGCCGGCTTACTCGGGTCAGCCGAGACCATTCTACAGCTCTTTTGGCATCAAGCTGAGATTATGAGCAACAACCTCGTTATTCGGCAGCTGGCTATAGAGTTGTTGCGCACGAGCATAGTTACCGTCCACTTGAGCCTCTAAGGCGTCTACAAAGCACTTTCGTTGCTCCTGAGTAGCCCCCGGCGACGCACAGTCAAACTTTACCAGATCCTGAGGACTACGGTCCTGCGGATTAGTACTGGTACCACCAGGTAGGAAGCTCATTAGGAACACGAGGATTGCGCTCAACACCCCGCCTAAAGCCATTATGAGCCAGAAAAGCTTCAATATGGCCTCTCCTCCTTCTTCTCGGTCGGGCTTGGATACTCAAAGCCCCCAAAATCCTTCGTCTCGCCAAAGATAATAAACTTGGACACATTTTGCCATATCTTGCGCTCTGCCTCCAGATCCCCGTTAGGCAGCGGCGGCAGGTATAGCGCCCGACGTAGGTCATCGCGGTAGAGATCAAAGGCGACGCGAACCATTCCACCCCAGTGCAGAGCAGCCACAATGGCTCCCTGGTAGAGCAGATAGGCCGCGACGAGTATCCCAAGACTGGCGGCCAGATACCACGTTCTGGCCTCAAACAAGCCGTAGAGAAGAATGAACTCTAGCGCCAGGACTATAAGGACCAGGACGCCATTGAGAAGGAAATCCATGATCGCCTTCTCGCCTTGCACCAGATGAAGGAACTTTTTTTCCTCTAGAAGCGGCAGAAGCCGTGGCCAAAAATGAACGCTATCGATGCAGTACCGGTGACAAGCATAATCCTCAAAGGCTGCAATGGTGTTACCCAAGGCCGTCGGCAGAGGCTGTTGACGGATGAGGGGGAAACGCATCTGGGCTTGCTCCTGAAGCTCCGTCTGCCGTGCTCGCCAACTAAGAATCAAGTCGTTCAGCTCGGCCTTCCTCTCAAGGGTCAGCAGGCCTTGAAGATGTAGCTTGCTTATCAGCAGTCTGATCCTGCCTATGGCTGCCACACATTCAGTCTGGTCACTACGTAGTTTGCGAAACCGACGGTCCTCCCACTGGTGCGATAGGCGCATTACCCACGTCTGGGACAGCGAGTAGCCCTCTGCCACTCGAATGATGGGCACATTGCAGGCGTATAGCATGTAGCTGACGAAAACAGAGAGCGAGCCCACGATGACGGCGTGTGTCGTCGGATCCTCGCTGAAACGCACTGGGAAGAGCAGCGTGGTGACCAGCACCAGCAGCGCCGCCGGAAAGATGAAGGGGAGCTGCAATGATTGCAGGAGTTGCTTGAGCACATCGGTCACGGATTGGCTGAAGACAAACATCGCTCACTCCTTAGCGGAGAGCCATTCGCCACCGATCTGGCCTAATCGACCCCGTCTTGGGCCCAGGCCAGGGCCTCAGGTAGAGAGGGCCTGGCTTGTCCAAGTTAATTGGCCGTTCTCGAACCCATAAGCAGCAATTTTCTTTGTTCCGATCTCTCGTCGAAGCGCATCAGGCGACCAAAATATACTGACCTATGAGATTCTGGGCAATCAAAGGCGGGGTATGGATGTCCCATAGGAGTATCACAGGGCCAGTCGACGCCCAAACTCAGACGAGAGCAGGGCACATATATACCCATTCTCGACAGGATCTTCTTACTCAATTCTGACGATGTCACTGGTGGCAACAACCCCTTCGAGTCTTGTAGCGAAGACAGGGTCGGTAATGAGAAACTATCTCAAAATAGCCATTCGATAGCACTTGCGATACCACCAGAGCAGACCACAGGCCCGTTTGATCAGCGTGAGATAGTTCTGTGCCTTCTTGTCATAGCGCACGAGAATCACACGGCACTTGCTTAACCAAGCCAAAGCGCGTTCGACGACCCAGCGACGGGCAGTATAACACTTTTCGCTTCGCTCATACAACTTCTCCTCGCCGATCCGTCGAATATGAGCGATGCAGCCATGCTCAGTAGCGGCCTGAGACCGCACTTCACACCCTTCTTGCCCCGATGCGTGAAGTTGGGGCTAATCAGATACCTCAAAACGGGCTTTGCCCATATATAATAGCACCAACCACGTTTTTGAGATAGTTTACTATTGAAGGGGCACAATCCCCCGCCCGATGGGCCGATAGCGGAACCCGGCCTGGCGCATCGTCTCGGGATCGTACACGTTGCGGCCATCGATGAACAGGTCGCCGCGCATGGCGCTGCGGACGCGCGCCCAATCGGGGTAGCGGAACTCTTCCCACTCGGTGGCCAGGATCAGGGCATCGCAGCCCTCGGCTAGATCATAGATGTCCTGGCAAAAGCACACATGGTTCAGCTCCTCACGGGCGCGCAGCATGGCCTGCGGATCGTACACCCGCACCTCGGCCTCTTCATTCTCCACCATGCGAATGATGTCGATGGCCGGCGACTCGCGGACGTCGTCGGTATTGGGCTTGAACGCCAGGCCGAGGACGCCGATGGTCTTGTCCTGGAGGCCACCCAGCGCGTCGCGCAGCCAGCGCACCACCCGACGACGCTGCGCCATGTTGATATCCACCACGGCGCGCAAGAGTTGCGGATGAGTGCCGTGCAGGTCAGCCATGTGCGCCAGAGCCATGACATCCTTGGGGAAGCAGCTCCCGCCCCAGCCCAGGCCGGCTTGCAAGAAATGGTGGCCGATGCGCTCATCGCAGCCCATGCCAAAGGCCACCTCGGTCACATCCACGCCCAGCTCGTCGCAGATGCCGGCGATCTCGTTGATGAACGACACCCGCGTGGCCAAAAAGGCGTTGGAGGCGTACTTGATCATCTCGGCGGTGCGCAGATCGGTGACCATGATGGTGCAGCGCAGCGGAATATAGAGGCTCGACACCCGCTCGGCGGCGGCGCGATCCTCAGAGCCGAGGACGACCCGATCGGGATGCATGAAATCGCGCACCGCCGACCCCTCGCGCAGAAACTCGGGGTTCGATACCACGGAAAAGTCGACGTCGTTGCCGCGACGCTTCCGCACGATGGTGGCCACCCAGTCGCCAGTGCCCACCGGCACGGTGCTCTTGTTAATGATGATCAGCGGGTGATCCATCACATCGGCGATGGACTCGGCGGCGCTGCGCACGTGGCGCAGATCGGCCTCGCCATCCACCCCCTGGGGCGTGCCGACGGCGATAAAGACCACCTCGGCGTCTTGAATGCCCTCGGCGTAGGACGAGGTGAAGGAGAGGCGCTCCGCCTTGGTGTTACGGGCCACCACCTCCGCCAGGCCTTGTTCATATAGGGGCATCTGTCCGGCATTTAGCTTGTCAACCTTGGTGGTATCAATGTCCAGCACGACGACCCGGTTGCCCAGATCGGCAAAGCAGGCGCCGGTAACCAAACCGACATAACCCGCTCCGATGACGCAAATATTCATGGCAATTCTCCCATCAGGCGATCAGACATTGCTGGGTGCATGATATAACGCAGCCCCATTTCGGTCAAGATAAATGGCCTTTTCGGGACGGCATCGATCTGTAGCCGCGGTATAGGATGATGACGTGTTCGCAACCCAGGTGGTCCGTGAAGGCGCATGCCACTCGGCGAGGTCGCTAGCCTGTATACGTATGACGGCGTATACTGCCCTCAGGTTACGCGGGCGCCGAAAGACGGCGTGGGACGTAGATAGCAGCACGGGAGGGACAGCGATGAAGATCAGCCGGATCGAGACCATTCGCGTGGGCGAGTTCCCACAGATTATCTGGGTGCAGGTGCACACCGATACCGGGCTCGTGGGCCTGGGCGAGACCTGGTACGCCGCCAGCACGGTGCAGGCGGCGGTGCATGATCACTTTGGGCCGACGCTCATCGGCCGCGACCCCTTTGCCATCGAGCGGCATTGGCAGACGATGTTCGCCCTCTCGGACCACGCCGGTTATGGCGGCGGCGAGATGCGCGCCATCTCGGCGTTGGATATGGCCCTGTGGGACATTAAAGGGCAGGCGCTGGGGGTGCCGGTTTACGAGTTGCTCGGCGGGGCCTATCGCCACAAGATCCGCGTCTATGCCACCGGCGCGCCCTATGAGGGCTGCGACGAGCTGGCCAGGGAGCTGCTG
>SKLG01000171.1 GCA_007123335.1 Anaerolineae bacterium
ACACTGTCTCCAGTGTCACACTGTCTCCAGTGTCACACTGGCTTCAGTGTCACAACGCCACTCGCGAGAGACGCAAGGGGAGGTATCCATGCAGCTGAGTTGCTTGCCCGTATCCTTTTTCGCCGACATCATCAGCGGAGAGATGAGCCTGGCCCAATGGGCACAAATGGGGCGTGAACTTGGGCTGGACGGTATTGATGTAAGCATCCTATTCTTTCCCGAAGCGTCACGCACGGCGATCCGCCAGGCCCGGCACGAGGTGGAAGATGCCGGCATGCGGGTCAACATGATCTCCACCTATCCAGATTTTACTCACCCTGACCCGTTGGAAAGAGAGCGCGAGTTGGGGCGCGCCCAAGAGTCGGTGGCTGTGGCCTCCTGGCTGGGCTGCAACTATGTGCGACTCGTCGCCGGACAAGCTCACCCAGAGACGACGCGCGAACAGGGCATCGCCTGGGCCATCGCCGGGATGAGCGACCTGGTGGAGACGACCCAAGGCGCCGATGTGGCGCTGGTCTATGAGAATCACGGCAAGCCAGGAGCATGGACCTACACCGATTTCTCACAGCCGCCCGACATCTTTATGGAGATCGCCCGCGCGGTGAAGCCCTTGGGCGTCGGCATCAATTTTGATACCGCCAACGCCACCGCTTTTGCCCCAGATCCGGTGGCCCTGCTGGATGCTGTAATCGACGACGTGGTCACCATCCACGCCGCAGACACTGCCGTGCGCGGCGAACTGGAGCACTGTATTCTGGGTGAAGGATTGGTGCCTTTTTTGCCCCTCTTTGCTCGGCTGTACGAATCTGGCTGGGACGGCTGGATGTCCATAGAAGAGAACGCTCGCCGCGGACGGGAGGGCGTCGAGCGCTCGGTTCGCTACGTGCGTCAGGTCTGGGCAGAGATCACCAAAGCACCATAGATAACACGGCCACGTTCTTGGATATGGCGCCCTATACCCTATAGCTTTGGATAGTCTACCAACGACCGGGTGCCCTGGAACATGACGCCATTGTGCCCCGCACCATAGCTGCGTTGGAGGATCGCCTCAATCGCCTCCCTTGGCCAATCATGGGGGGCGCCACCGCCCTGAATGATGGGGTAAGATGGGAGCGTCTCTGGCAAATAGAGTCGAGCCTTGTCCAGGTCGCGCCCTACCAGGTCCACCAATGGCACGTGGCGGAACTCGCTGTCGGGCTCGCCCAGAGCAAACTCGGCCATCGTTCGCGGCATCCCCAGCCCATCATAGCCAATGACTCGATAGAGGATATCTAACGCATCGCTCTCAGCCAGACCGGGTATTAGCCCCTGTAGGAAGCCGGCCCACTCCGCCAGAGCCTGCGTCACAAAGATGTCCACGTGAGATACCAGCGGGCTGGCAAAGTCGGAGCACTCGGCCCAGCGGCTGTGCTGGTGTCCGACGTACAGCGATAGGGATGCCGGATACGTGTCCACTCCAAAGATGAAACTCTCACCGGCAGCAGCACGCACCGCTTGGCGAAAGCGCTGTAGATTGCGCAAGAGTAGCTCCGCGCGAAAGGAGAACCATTCGATCACCCCCTGGCCGGCGCCCAATGCCTGAATGACGTCGCCAACGCCCGCGGCATGGGCCATAATGGGAACCAAACGGTCGGCGGGCATGCCCGCCAGTCGCTCCCTGGCCTCGCGCAGCGCCGCTGTCATCCGCGTCATGTCATAGCCAAGCTCTTGGGCAGCGCGCGCGCAGTGATCGCAAGTACAAAGGAACATCCCTCGCGGATAGCTCAGCATCGGAAATCGCGCGTGTGTGATATCCAGTGCAGCGACACCATAGTCGCTGGCCAGATGACTGTATACCGCCTCATACCAACGATTGACGCGTGCCTGTCCAGGGCAGAACATGACCACATCGAAATCGCTGGAGGTCCACCCGCCCGCCAACAGCCACACTTGAAGGCCCATACGTTGCGCCTGATCGATAGCTCGACGCAACGTGGCATCATCTCCCGCCGCTGACACGTGTGGCCCGATATGACCGCGGGTCGAATCCAGTCTGTCGCTAGAGGGGCGTCCATCAAGGTGCTGACAGAGCAAGGAACGTAGGGTCTCCGCCGATGGCGGCGTACCGTCAAATGGGCTGGTGCGCAACACTTGCTCAGGGAGTTGACCGCTGAAGCCAAGAATGATCACATTGAGGCCCAGTTGCTGCTGGAGCAACTCCAGGTAGCCGGGAGTATCTAGCACCATGCTTGTGCTTCCGTAGATGCCGATTTTCGTCTCTTGTATCATGTTTCTTCTCCTCGCATACTGTGGTTCGTATCATCTCTCGGGCAATGGGAACCTGCTATCGCGTGGGGCGCGGTCGTCCGTATAGGCGGTAGCCGTTCACGAGTGTGCCGCCATCAACAACGATGCACTCGCCGTTGATAAAGCTGGCCTCATCCGAGGCCAAAAAGGCAGCCACCGTCGCCACTTCCGAGGGCAACGCGGCTCGCCCCAGAAGTGTCAGCTCGGTAGGCCTGGGCGGGACGTCGTCAGGATCGCGCGACTGCACTGGTCCCGGCGCTATGGTGTTGACGCGGATGCCATAGGCTGCCAGATCCACAGCCATGCTGCGCGTCAACAGTTCTAAGCCGCCCTTGGCCGCTGCATAGGCTGCGCAACGCGGCTGTGGGATATGCCCATTGGTGGACGAGATGTTTATGATGCATCCCGAGCCGGCAGCAGCCATGGCTCGTCCAGCAAGCTGTGAACACAAGAACACACCCGTCAAGTTCACACGGATGACGCGCTCCCAGGTTTCTTGGTCTAGCTCCAACAGGGGGCCGTTCTCGCCCAGAATCGCTGCGTTGTTGACCAGAATATCGAGGCGCCCAAAGCCAGCCACCGTCGCGGCGATGAGGGCCTCAACATCCTCGCGTTTCCCTACGTCGATGGACTCAAACAGTGCATGTCCATCCGCGGAGTTGATCTCGCTGGCCGTCGCCTGGCTCGAAACTGGGTCACGCTGGGCGATTACGACACGTGCGCCCTCCTGGGCAAACTGCTTGGCGATGGCACGTCCGATCCCGCGCCCCCCTCCTGTGATGATGGCTACCTTATTCGCCAATCGCATTCTTATCTGCTCCTTGTCGAGTGGCGCCAGCCCGTCGGGCGCCCCGAACGCATTATGGACGAGAACGCGCTATGTTTCAACCGAGTTCGTGAGCAGAGTCCGCGGAAGAACGTCTCTTTGACCTACTAGTATCCGCATGATACAATAGTGGTCAGAATACGTGCTTGGTCTTGGCGATGGCTCGACTTCATACCCTCGTCAAACTCTTCCTCCTCCTCCCTTTTCTATCGCTGTAGCAAGCCCATTTGAGCATCTATCTGTACTTTTTCGTTATACATCTGCTTGCCAGCCAGGTCGATCAAGCCAGAACCTGGATATCGGCTAGGCATGTCTCTGAAGCATCCCTGCGGGTGCCTTGGCGGCATAGCCCTTGATGGCGTAGAAGCAGAGAGGGGGTGTCTTACGGCATGAGCTAAAAGTAGGCCGACAGTGATGGCATCCCGGAGATAGTATGTCTGCTACTCCTACCCCGCTGCCATCGTTGGTGCTGTCTGGCACTGGGTCTACGATGTTTCTGGCCGTTTTGCCCAACCAGACAGCCAAGCCCTCACCTATCTCTTTCATCACACCGACGGGCCATTCAGGGGTGATTATCTGTGTAGATGCATGACCCGATAGAAAGAGATAGGAGATCAAGATGCAACAGGACTTTCAAGAGCTGGTTAAGCCGATCGAGATCGGTGGACTGTGGATCAAGAATCGCGTGGCAATGGCTCCCATGGCCACCCTCGGCATGCTCAATCCTGATGGCTCTATGACGCAGCGCGCGATTGATTACTATATAGAGCGCGCGCGGGGACGTGTGGGGCTGATCATCAGCGGTGTATTCAAAGTGGAGAATGACCTCGATCCCCTCATCCAAGGTGTACCCATCGTATCACCGACATCAGTGGCAACCTTTGCCGAGCTGGTGGAGGCGTTGCATGCACTGAACACCCGTCTGTTCGTCCAGCTGACTGCGGGCTTTGGCCGCGTGGCGACTCCGTTCATGTTGCGAGGACGTCCGGTCTCGGCTTCGGCGCTCCCCAACCATTGGGATCCGCAGCTCACTTGCCGTGAGCTGAAGACCCATGAGGTGGAAACGATCGTCAAGGCCTTTGGTGAAGCAGCCGCTGTGCTGGCGGAAACAGGCGTTGACGGCATCGAACTCCATGGGCACGAGGGCTATTTGTTCGACCAATTCACCACCGCCCTCTGGAACAGACGTAACGACAAATATGGCGGTGATCTCACAAGTCGTCTCACCTTCCCGATTGAGGCGCTACAGACCATCAAGAAACAGGTGGGCCAGAATTATCCGGTGGTCTATCGCTATGGGCTCAAGCACTATATCAAGCAGTGGGGCGAGGCGGCGCTGCCAGGAGAAGACTTTGCCGAGTTGGGCCGAGATGTTTCTGAGGGACAAGAGATGGCCAAACTGTTGCAGCAGGCTGGCTTTGACGCCTTGCATGTGGATGCGGGTAGCTATGACGGCTGGTATTGGGCACATCCGCCCCTTTATCAGGATCATGCCTGCTTGACCGATCTGGCGGCGGCGGCCAAGGAGGTAGTGGACATTCCCGTGATCGCGGTAGGCCGTTTGGATGTACCCGACCTTGCAGAAGAGATTCTGCAAAAGGGTTCGGCAGATATGGTCGCTATAGGACGTGGCCTGTTGACTGACGAGCACTGGATGCGCAAACTGGAGGAAGGTCAAGTCAAGCGCATCCGTCCTTGCATAGGCTGCCACGATGGATGTATGGGGCGCATCTTTAACGGCCGTCCCCTCTCTTGTGCTGTGAATCCGGCTGCAGGGCGTGAACGCATCTATGCGCTAGAACCAGCCGCCAAGCCTCGACAGGTAGTGGTCATTGGGGGTGGTGTGGCTGGCATGGAGGCCGCTCGAGGGGCTTCTATCCGCGGTCATCAAGTCATTCTCTACGAGAAGGGGGACGCTCTGGGCGGCCATCTGATCCCCGGATCGGTACCGGCATTCAAAAAAGAGATCGAACACCTCCGGAAATGGTACGAGCATGAGCTGGAGGAGTTGGGCATTGATGTCCGTTTGAACACAGAAGTCACCGTAGACCATGTTCAGGCAGAAGATCCTGAGGTGGTAATCGTCGCTACAGGATCTCGTCCTCTGATCCCGGATGTACCCGGCATTCAGCAAGACAAGGTGATCAACGAAATTGATTTTCTGCTAGGCCGACGACAAGTTGGGGATCACGTAACCGTCGTAGGCGGCGGCTTGGTGGGCTGTGAGGCGGCACTCTGGGCCGCCCAGCAGGGCAAACAGGTGACCATCGTTGAGATGCTTGACGAGCTCATGGCAGCGGGCATCTGGGTGCCGCAGATGAACAAGGTCATGCTGCTGGATCTGTTGAAACAGCACGACGTACGCATCATTACCGGTCTCACCCTCACCCAAGTCGATGATCAGGGTTTGGTGCTTATGGACAAGGCTTTTAACCGGACGCAGGTGCCCTCGGACTCGATCGTCGTGGCTACAGGGTTTGAGGCGGACCGTCAGCTCTATGGTTCGCTGTTGGGGCAGGCGCCTAATGTCTATCTAGTCGGTGATGCCCGCGAGCCACGTAACATCCGTGGCGCGATCTGGGACAGCTACGAAGTAGCCCGGGGTATCTAGTCACCGCAGGGAGCTCTATACGAAGAGACCGCGAACGGAGCCGATTGCTCCGTTCGCGGTCTCTTCTATCAGCGTAATCGATGGCAATCCCCTCAACCTGGATATGCACTGTCACAATGTCCGCCAAGAATATCCCAGCACATTCTTTACAGCCACATCGATTTCTTGACTAATCTTGTAAAATATGTTATGATTGTGCGGAAAGGAGGATCTACTATGAGGACTCTGGAAAACATCGCGTCTCGCGTTTCTGCCGTGATCGAGGATATTCGTAGCGAGTTGGCGGATCGTCTTGATGGTTGGCTTGATTGCCACTCTTCGCCGCTTATGTCGTTGCTTGGTCCGCCTCGGTGTGAGGTGGTACTGCAGCCAATTCCTATTCCTGTAGAACGTCCAAGTCGGCCATCCACACGGAGATAGAATTTAGCTTTTCACTTTGGATATGATCGAAGAGTGAGCTTGCCCATGCGTCTCCCGCAATGGGCAAGCTCTTATCGTTTCTATAGCTTGACGACTTTTGGATGGCGCCCACTTCCAAGCATACGTCAAGACCTATGGCAGAAATGAGAATATCCTCATTGTCTTTGCGGCGGGTGTAAGTCTAGGATTTTTTCACGTACTCGCTCGCTGAGCGCAGCATAATGGCCACGGCCGTAGCGCCGGGGTCCTGAATACCGGCGGTGCGCTCGGAGAACCAACTGGAACGCCCAGCTTTGGACTTGAGCTCTACGGTGGCCAATGCCCCCTCTTCGGCGGCATCGGCGGCGTGGGCCAAGCCGACGGCGAGCTCCATGTCCTCCTCCACCGCCTCGGCAAGCGCCTCGGAGGCTGGCGCCAGAGCATCGATCAGCGTCTTGTCGCCAACATCGGCCTTGCCGCGCTCCTTGACGCCCTGCAACGCTTCGGCGACCATCTGGCTGATCTCAGCCAGGCTGATCTCCTCATTGCCCTTGGCGACGCGGGCCGCGCGCATCATCATCGTGGCAAACAGCGCACCAAATGTCGAGGCTGCCTTGCGGTTAAACGCCATGCCGCTGCGCATCAAAATCGTGCTGATGTCGGCGTCGGCCAGCTCGAGCAGCCCCTCCTTGACGGCCCCAAACCCCAAGGTCACGGTAATCCCCAAATCGCCATCGCCAATAGCTGCGTCTAGTTCGCGCAGTCGCTCCGCCTGGGCTGTAGTGTCATCGGCCACTCGCTGCAATAGGGCGATCATATCTCCTTGCGTCAACGTGTTTTTCGCCATTGTAGCTTGTCCTACTGTTGCTCAAAGAAGGGTGAGCGGGCGGGTGCGTCGAGCCAGCGAGTGAGTTCGTCGTCCAGCTTGAGCAGACTTGTGGACGCTCCAGCCATCTCCAGCGAGGTCGCATATTCGCCCACATAGGCACGATGAATCTCGATGCCTTGGTCGATGAGAAGCTCGTGCGCCTTACGGTAGAGAACATAAAGCTCTTCCGGAGGCGTGGCTCCGAGTCCGTTGATCAGCACCGCTACCCTATCGCCGGAAGTCAGAGACTGATCGGCGATACAATCGGCGGTGAGGCGCTCGGCGATCGCATCGGCAGGCTGCAACTTGCCGCGCTGTACTCCGGCCTCGCCATGGATGCCCATGCCGATCTCCATTTCGTCGTCGCCGATGGTAAAGGTGGGCACGCCGGCGGCGGGAACGGTGCACGGCGAGAGGGCCACACCCATGGACGACGTGCTGGAAACAACCTTTTGGGTCACGCGCACGACTTCGTCGAGGTCTGCGCCGCTCTCGGCGCAGGCTCCGGCAATCTTGTAGGCGAAAAAGATGCCCGCCACGCCTCGGCGTCGCGACCACTGCTCACGAGGCGCTGAAGCCACGTCATCAGCGGCCAACACCGTCTCGACGCTCACGCCCTCCATGTCGGCCATCTCGGCGGCCATATCAAAGTTCATGACGTCGCCCTGATAGTTGCCATAGAGGTAGAGACAACCTGCACCACCATGGGTGGCCATCGTTGCCTCAAACATGGTCTCGGCGCTGGGCGAGGAAAAGACGTTGCCCACCGCTACCCCATGTGCCAATCCCTGGCCCACGTAACCTAGGAACACGGGCAGGTGCCCCGATCCTCCACCGGTCAGAATGGCCACCTTGCCTTGCACCGGTGCGTCAGCCCGGACGATAGCCCTTGGATCGCCCGTGGCCTTGAGCTGGTCGGGATGAGCCAAGAGGATACCCTCAAGCATCTCGTCGACGAAATCCATCGGTTGGTTAATGATCTTTTTCATCATGTGCTCCTCACATTGTGGCATGTGCACGGTTTTCTCTGCTCTGGCGATGTCAGGATAACACGAGCACAGAAGCAATGTCAACAGCACGAGCAGCTTTCTTGGGATAGGTTTGTACTTGGCGGCCTAGACGTTGCGTCGATACCATCGTGCCAGCTCCTCGATATGATCCCAATAGTGCTCCAACACGTTGACCTCGATCACCCGCGCGGGAGGCCACGTGCCGGGTAGGTCGGCGAACCAGTCGGCGCCGTCAATGTCCCCGGGGCGAATGCTGGCCACCAGTTCGCACAGCTCGCATTGGACGGTCCGGGCCTCGTCCAGTATCTCCTCCAGGGGGCGCACTCGGCTTGGCGCAACGACGGCAGCATCGCGTTCTTCCGTCGGCAGAGGATATGATTCCGAGGCGCCGATTAGCGATTCGGCACGAAGCATGCCCATGCTCTGTGCTTCTATCCAAATCACGTGAGCGACGGCATCCTTGATCGACCCATCGCCGAGAGCCTCCGTTTCGGTCATTCGCTCAGCTGGGATGCGCTCAAGCAAGTAGTTCCATGAGCGATGCACTTCTTCTATAGCAAGGATGAGCTCAGCCTTTTTCATCGTTTCTCCCCTTGGGATTTGCACGGGGTTGTGCGCTGATGGCGGACAGGTCCACAAGTCACATAGCAGCATTGAACAGGCATTATACTATGTGAGCGACAGATGTACAGGTATTTCGTGATCAAGGTCACGGACACGAGGGACGCGATATGTTATACTGCAAGCAAGACATATTTCGCATGAAAGGAAGGCAGACGAGATGGAGATCATACACGCTCTGCAAGCGGCGGATGCTTCCAATCCCCACGGTGTGAGCGCCAAAGGACTGCATAGCACCGAGCATGTGCAGGTGACGATGGTTACCCTACAACCTGGAGAGGCGCTAAAGCCGCATATCACCCCGGTGGACGCCTTTTTCTATGTGCTTGAGGGTCGTGGGATCGTCGAGATCGGCGGAGAGCAGCAAGAGATCGTTCGCGACGACCTGGTCGTGAGTCCGGCGCGTGTCCCTCATCGGCTGATGAATCCCCATGAGGAGACCTTTCGCTTTCTAGTGGTCAAAACGCCGGCACAAAAAGAGGCGACGCGACTGCTCTAGACCCACTCTTAAATGTGCAACAGGAACAGATTCTGCCCACCCGCTCGATGATGACGATTAAGGAGCGGGTGATTCACTCTCATCCTCTTGATCTTCCCCCAATTGCATGGCGATGAGTACAAGGCCGATGATGAGAGCGACGTCGGCCAGGTTGAAAACCCCGGTGCGCAGTCGCCCAATGCCAATGCGGATATAATCGATGACGGCGCCATCAAAGCGCAGGCGATCGATGAGGTTCCCCAAACCGCCGCCAACTGTGAGCGCCACGCCCAAGGCGAGGGAACGGGTTAGGTTGGGTGACGCGATGGCGACGATCAACACTACTGCCAGGCCGATGCCGACGAGAATGGTGAATAGCCAGAACCGCGCCCAAGCAGGAAGCCCAGCGCCCAGACCTAAAAATGCGCCGGGGTTCTTCCCATACCACAGCTCGACTATGCCACCGAGTAGCAGGATTGGGGGTTCGCCCCGCAGATGCTGCCGTGCTAGAGTTTTGAGTGCCTGATCGAGTACTACGCACAACGTCAGCGGCAATGCGAGATATAGGGTCAATATCGTAACGCGGTGTCGCCGGTCCATTTGTTATTCCTTTTGCTTGGAGTCGATGGGTAGCCCTTACAGGCTAGCACGTATAGCGAGATGCTGTCAAACCAAAGGCCGCGCGATCCTGGACAAGCAGTGCCGGTGCAGCTAGAATACCGTACAGGGAAGGAATCTATACCTCGATCATGAGGAGGAATACGTAACATGCAGTATGTCGAACTTGGTCGAACCGGGCTTCGAGTGAGCCGCTTGTGCTTGGGAACGATGAACTTTGGCGTGCAGACCAGCGAGCAGGATAGCTACGCCATCATGGACCGCGCTCTCGATCTGGGCATCAATTTCTACGATACAGCCGATCGCTATGGTGACCCACAGGGCCACGGCTATACCGAGGAGATCGTAGGTAGATGGCTGGCTCAAGGCGGGCGAAGGGAGCGGATCGTGCTGGCCACCAAAGTGTTTGGGCCTATGGGGCCTGGCCCGAACAACCGCGGTCTGAGCGCCTACCATATCCGTCGTGGCTGCAACGATAGTTTGCGCCGCCTGCAAACAGACCACATCGATCTCTATCAGATGCACCATATTGATCGCGGTGACCTGGCGCCGCACCACAAAGATATGGTCGGCCACGACGTCGAGTTTGTGGACCTGCCGCAGTTGACGCCTGGCACTCCTTGGGAGGAGATATGGCAGGCGATGGAGCAACTCGTGCGCCAGGACAAGATCACCTACGTGGGCAGCAGCAACTTTGCTGCCTGGAACATTGCCCAGGCCTGCGAGACGGCGCGGGCGCGTCGCTTTCTAGGATTGGTATCGGAGCAGAGCGTGTATAGCCTGGCCAAGCGTACGATAGAGCTAGAGGTGTTGCCTGCATGCCGCGCCTATGGCATCGGGGTGATCTGTTGGAGCCCTCTTGCTGGTGGCATGTTGGCTGGTGCAGTGCAAGAGGCTGACTCCGGACGACGTGCGAGGCTGGATCTCGGCGACGCGCAGATGGCTCGTTTGCGGGGCTATGAAGAGCTATGTCGCGATCTCGGCGAGGAGCCGGCGACGGTGGCTCTGGCCTGGCTGTTGCACAGTCCGCTTGTCACCGCGCCGATCATTGGTCCACGGACGGTGGCGCAACTTGAGGGTGCGCTACGTGCTCTGGAAGTGACACTCAGTGATGATGTGATGAAGCGTCTGGACGAGCTCTTTCCTGGCCCAGGAGGTGAGGCTCCCATGGCTTATGCCTGGTAAGGTTTGCTTCTGTGAATCAAGTCACTGGATCTCAAGAGGATAGGACGGGAGACGCATCGCGTCTTCTTGCGTGCCGCGACGTGCCCCCGCCCAAGGGCGTCGATCCGCAGGTGGCTGCGTTGCTGTCGGAGATGAGACGTCTTGGCTGGCCCCCGCTGAACACGCTGACTCTGGCTCAAGCTCGCCAGCTATGGCGCGTCCCTCCACCGCCGCCTGCCCCTCCATCGTTGCGGATCGAGGACAGGGTTCTGCTTGGACCTGGGGGGCGGCTGCCTGTGAGATGTTATCGTCCACGGAGCGGTTGTCTATCAATATTGCTGATCTTTTTCCATGGTGGTGGCTTTGTGCTAGAGAGCATCGATAGCCACGATGATCTTTGTCGGCGGCTTGCCATGGTCGCACACTGTGCCATCCTCTCGGTAGGCTATCGCCTGGCGCCTGAGCATCCCTTTCCTGCCGCGGTGGAGGATGCGTATGCCGCCGTCTGCTGGGCTGCTACCCAAGCCTCGGCTCTATGTGGGCGGAATGACGTGCGGCTGGCTGTGGGAGGAGATAGCGCCGGCGGCAACCTGGCTACGGTGACTTGCCTATTGGCTCGAGATCGTGGCAGTCCGCATCTACACGCGCAGTGGCTGGCTTATCCGGTCACCGACTGGGCCTCGATGGACAACGCCTCATACTGTCTCTTTGCCTCGGGCTATGGTCTGGATCGTGCCGAAGTGGCTTGGTTTCGCGATCACTATTTGTCCTGTGCCGAGGACGCGCTTGATCCTCGTGCATCGCCATTGCGAGCCGATGATCTCTCAGGGTTGCCCCCAGCCTTGATTCAAACCGCCGAGTTCGATGTGCTGCGCGATGAGGGCCAGGACTATGCACGACGCTTGATGGAGGCGGGGGTGTTGGTATATTCCACCTGCTACCGCGGTCAGCTTCACGCCTTTTATGGTATGATGGACGCTGTTGATGCTGTGGAGGATGCCCTGCAGGAGGTCGCGTTGTTCTTGCAGGCCAGACATGATCGGCCAGGTTGAGAGGATGGGCCTGCTGAGGGTTCGCGACAGCAAGCCATCGCAGTTTGCAGCGTCATTCCGTCTTGATAGGCGGCAGTGCGCGTACATCCAGGGGCACGCCCTTGCCTTCATCTCGCACCAAGGCAATGATCCCCTGTGGGCAGAGCGATTCACAGACACCGCAGCCTAGACATGCCTGCCAGTCAAGCGAGGCTTTCTTATCTCCAGCCTTTGTTACGGTCATGATCATGGCGCCAAATGGACAGCCGCGGACGCATCTCCCACATCCGTTGCAGCGATCATGCTCAATGGCTGCGACATAACCCGACGGGATGATCATAGGGATGCCATGCTGGCTCATCGCCTCAATGCCTGCGCAGCAACACTGGCAGCAGTTACAGATGCCATAAAAGCGATCTACCGCGGCATCTTTGAACCACGCCGTATGGATATGTCCCCGCTGGTGCTCGGCCCGCAGCAGCTCGACCGCCTCATCCTGCGAGATGCGTCGTGCGCTGTTAGGATGGTGCTCAAGCACAAAGTCGACAAAGGGTTTGCCCACAACCATGCATACGTCAATCGGCGTGCATGGATCCTCACGCAACCGACGGCACGGACATGGGTATAAGGCGATGTCGGGCGGCCCGGCGAGTATCAAGTCGCGAGCCATGGGAAAGGGGATGATCTGCTCCAAATCGTGGAGCGGTATCGGCTCTTGTACCGATATCAGCGCCTGGGCCAGTTTGGTAGGCAATACTTTGCCGTGATAGTGGGTCGCCAGCCAGCGCTTGCCCCGCTCACCAAGCAGTGGGGCGATATATTGACTACCGATCTTGACGTATTGATCGGTAAAGCGAGCATAGAAATAGCCATGGGCCGTCGCCAGATTCAAAAAGCGCCGCCAGCCGCTGAGACGGATCATCCGCCATGTCGAGGGACGTAACAGGCGCCCCCTTTCACCATAGATCCACAAGCCCAGCAACGTCCCCGCGCCCAGTCCAACCCAAAGACCGATCATCATCACTAATCACTCCTTATCGCTGCACGATATCTATACATCCTGCGCATTGTAGGGCAACCTTCATTAGTGAGCAAAAGGAGCATGCGATTTGTACAGATTGGGGGATGGTCTTGAGGGACGCGTTGGTCTGCGTCTTGCACCATTATACGCATACTGCTACAATTCCCTCGTGCGAAGATCAAACGCAAGAGTCGGTATGTGGGGGGACGACATGCCATTGATCATTGAGGGGAAACACCCTCTCCGAGGTGAGGTCGAGATCGGCGGGGCCAAGAATGCGGCGCTGCCCATCATCGCAGCCTCGCTTCTGACCGGAGACGAATGCTTGTTAGAGAACGTACCCTATATCGAGGACATCCGCAACATCGTCCGACTGCTACAGAATCTGGGCGTCGCTGCGCGTTTTGAGGGCGGGAACACATTGCGCATCAAGGCCACGCGCATCTCACGCGCCGAGCTGCCCCTAGAGCTCACCAAAAAGATGCGCGCTAGCTTTCTCATTGCGGGACCGCTGCTGGCCCGTTTTGGCCAGGCCGAATCGTCTCATCCTGGTGGTTGCGCCATCGGCACCCGTCCGGTGAGCGTCGATCTCAAGGGCTTTCAGACCATGGGCGCCCAGGTGGAGACGTTAGAGGATCGTTATGTCATTCGCGCTCCGCGCCTGCAAGGCGAGCGCATCATGCTCGATTATCCGAGCCATACCGGCACCGAGAACTTGATGATGGCCGCCTGTTTGGCCCACGGCACCACAATCATTGAGAATGCCTCGGTGGAGCCAGAGGTGATGGATCTGGCTGGCTTCTTGTGCGCCATGGGCGCGCGGGTGTATGGGGCAGGCACCAACACCATCCGCATAGAGGGCACTCACCGCCTGCACGGCGCCGCCTATCGCGTCATGCCCGACCGCATGGAAGCCGGCACTTTTGCCTTGGGCGCGCTCATCACCGGCGGCGAGGTGGTTATGGACGGCTCGGTGGGCTATTGGCTCGGCGCGCTTACCAACAAGATGCGCGATGCCGGTGCCGAGATACACGCGAACGATGACCGTTATATCGTCCGCGCCAGCAGCGTATTGCATGCAACCGACTTTCAGACCTATCCCTATCCCGGCTTTCCCACCGACCTGCAGGCGCCCTTTACCACTTTGCTTACCCAAGCCAGCGGCAACAGCTCGGTCCATGAAACAATGTACGATGGCCGCCTCGGTTATGTCAATGAGTTGACGCGCATGGGTGGGCGTATCACCGTGTCGGGATCGGGACGCACTGCCATGGTACACGGCCCCACACCGCTACACGGCGCCGACGTCTGCGCTCTGGATATCCGCTCCGGCGCCGCCATGGTTTTGGCCGCGCTCTGCGCCGAGGGCGAGACCCGTATCGGCAATGTGGTCTACATTGATCGCGGCTATGAGCAAATGGCGGCCAAGCTTTGTGGGCTCGGCGCCGTGGTTCACCGCGTCGCCGAGAGCGAGCACCAATGCCCCAAGGCCGACTGCGGAGAACCCATTGAATGGCAGATGGTAGCCATGGGCAAATAGCTCCCGCTAGACGCCTGAAAAGGGAACCGTATCTTTGTTGTACAATGTACAAATCGATTTGAGGAATCTATGGAGTACGTTGCGTTACTGCGTGACCTGGATGCCCTTTTGCGTGAGACCTTTATGCTTTGGGATCCAGGGTGGGTAACCTTTAACTGGCGCGGCTACACCTATGACCATATTCAACGAGTACGCGGCTTGGCGTTGACGCTGGCCGCCGGTGAGGGCGCCGATCTCATCGTGGTCGAACTGGCCGCACTGTTGCACGATATCACCAAACCCTTTGACGGCGAGATCCTCGTCGACGCCGAGGGTCAGCGCGTCTTCGACGAGCGTGGCTACTGGCAAAACGAGACTCGGGATCCGCCGCGCCGCAATCACGTCGTCGATCTCTACGAAGAACTGGGGCTGCGCGGGCTGCTGCACAACGAGTCTGGCGCGTGGCTGGTGCAGGCATTGCTTCAGGAGCGCGATGTCCCGTCGCCCCTCATCGAGCGCGTAGCCGAGGCCATCCGCGAGCACTTGCGTCCCAGCGACGCCGCCAGCAAGGAGGCGCAATGCCTCTATGACGCCGACACCATCGACGCCAACATCGGCTTGCCGGCTTTTGTGCGCAATATCTATATCAACCTACACTTTCACGACCGCCGCAAATCGCCCGAGACTCCGCCCATCGACCAACGTCTGACCGATCACCCTCTGGGCTTTTTGGAGGACTATGTCCGCGAAAACCTCCCGCGCTGGGTGCAAGGTAAACGCCAGGACTTTCCCCCACGACTGTGCACGGCGTCAGCGCGCAAGCTGGCCGACGAGCGGCTGGTGCGCCTCGAAGGTGTCTTTGCAGACTTGGCCGCTGAACTGTCCTATTTCGACACCACCGAACG
Source organism: Anaerolineae bacterium (assembly GCA_007123335.1). Lineage (GTDB taxonomy): Bacteria > Chloroflexota > Anaerolineae > UBA1429 > UBA1429 > SKLG01. The sequence continues at coordinate 15,358 of SKLG01000171.1, forward strand.
CCAGGGACGCCTGGCGGTGGTGCTGCATTATATGCACCATCGCAGTGATCCCAGCATCGCTCAAGAGACCGCAGCCTTGGCCAACAATGGGCTAGCCAAGCGCTCGCCGGTGGCCCGCACGCTTGTTGAGCAGATTCAACGCGAGATCGACGGCGAGATCTGAGCCCCTGAGGTTAATGAGATGGACCTGCTACGCTTCTGCCTGGATATGCGCTGCGCTCTCTACCAGTGCGGCCAAGTGGCTCGCACCCTGCAAGGGCGAGTGGAGCGCGAGGACAAGGAGCCTGACTCGATCCACCAGATGAGCACCTCGGTGAGCGTCGTGGATCGTTTATGCCAGGAACTCTTGCTCCTGCGCGCCATCGAGTTGGCGCCAGAGCTTGCACTGCACAGCGAAGAGTTTGAGGAGCTACCCGGTTCGCTCAGAGACCTCTTGGGCCCCACCGATGCCCGCTATGCGCTAATCGTCGACCCCGTGGACGGCACGACCGACTATCTGGAAGGCAAGAGCACCTACGCCCACATGCTCGGCATTCTGGATCGCGAGACCGGACGCATGGGCTGCGGCATGATCTACTTTCCCGAGTCGGCGCGGCTCATCCTGGCGGTGCGGCAAGTGGGCGCGTTTTTAGCCACGGGGTTTTGGGGTATACTGCGTCCTATGGTGCGGCTGCAGCCGGACCAACTGCCGAGCACCGTCGAGGACGTCAAGCGCTTGCAGCCGACCGACTATCAGGCGTTTGCTCGACTGGGCTTTGATATCGTGCCGCCCGAGAGCGCCTCAGCAGCCCATGAGCTGACCCGCGTGGCTGAGGGAGGACTCGGCGCTATGGCGATGCGGCATTTTCACGGCCACGACACGGCGATATCTAGCGTGATCATCGAAGAACTGGGCGGTGCTGTGTTAGATGAGCATGGCAAGCCGGTGACCTATACCCTGGAGATGCCGCGCACACCGCTTATCGTCTCATCGTTGTCGTCAGCATACGCCCAAGAACTCCTTGAGGCGCTGTCAGCGTCATAATCGAGGCCACACCGTTACCATGAGAAAGGATAGCGAGTTCCCATGACCAAACTGATCTCCCCCTACGGAGGATCCCTAGTCGATCTGCGTGTATCGCAGACCAATGCCAAGGAGCTAACCGAGCTACGCGAGGCTGCCAGCCATCTGCCCTCGATCCAGCTCTCAGAGCGGGCTTGCTGCGATCTCGAGCTACTGGCCGTCGGCGCCTTTTCGCCATTGGATCGTTTTATGGGGCAAGCCGACCATCAGCGCGTGCTAGACGAGATGCGTCTCACCAGCGGGCATCTTTTCCCTATCCCCGTCACTTTGCCGGTAGAGCCGAGCGACGATTATGGCATTGGCGATCAAGTAGCGTTACGCGACGCCAAGAACGACCTGCTCGCTATCATGACAGTTGAAGAGATCTATCCCTGGGACCTCGATGAGGTCAGTGAGAAGGTTTTTGGCACGACCGACACCAAACATCCGCTAGTGGCCGAGATGTCACGCTGGGGAACGCTCAACCTCTCAGGGCCGATCCGCGTCCTTGCCCTGCCAAAACACTATGATTTTCAGGAGCTGCGCCTGACGCCAGCCCTCTGCCGTGCGCGCCTGGAGGCCATGGGATTTGATCATGTCGTCGCCTTTCAGACTCGCAACCCGATGCACCGTGTGCACGAGGAACTGACAAAGCGGGCCATCCAAGAGGTGGGCGGCGCCTTGTTGCTGCATCCTGTGGTAGGCATGACCAAGCCGGGGGACGTAGATCACTTCACCCGCGTGCGCACCTATCGGGCGCTGGCTGAAGGCTACTATGAACCAAGCCGCATCCTGCTCTCGCTACTGCCCTTGGCCATGCGCATGGCCGGGCCGCGGGAGGCGCTGTGGCATGCCCTGATCCGGCGCAACTATGGCGCCGACCATTTCATCGTCGGTAGAGACCATGCTGGACCGGGTAATGACTCGCACGGCCAGCCCTTTTATGGCCCCTATGATGCCCAGGAGCTGCTGCAGGAGTACAGCTCGGAGCTGGGCGTCAAGATGGTACCCTTTCGGATGCTTGTCTACCTTCCTGATGAAGAACGCTACGAGGAGATCGATCAGATAGACCATGAGGCGCGAACGGCGTCAATCTCGGGCACTCAAGTGCGTGACGAGTATCTGGATCGCGGACGCATCCTGCCCGAGTGGTTCACCCGCGAGGAGGTGGCCGCGATCCTGGCCGAGGCCTATCCACCGCGACACCGTCAAGGGGTGTGTGTCTGGTTCACTGGACTGAGCGGGTCGGGCAAATCGACGACGGCCGAAGTGCTCACCGTGCTGCTACAGGAGCACGGTCGGCAGGTGACCGTGTTGGATGGCGACGTGGTGCGCACGCACCTCTCCAAAGGGCTGGGCTTTAGCAAAGAGGACCGCGACACGAACATCCTGCGCATCGGCTTTGTAGCCGCTGAGATCGTGCGCCATGGCGGGGTGTGCATCTGTGCGGCGGTGAGCCCCTATCGAGCGACCCGCGACGCCGTGCGCAGCATGGTGAACGGCGATCGCTTTGCCGAGGTCTTTGTGGACACGCCGCTCGAGGTGTGCGAAGCCCGCGACGTCAAAGGGCTATACGCCAAGGCGCGCCGAGGCGAGATCACCGGCTTTACCGGTATCGACGATCCCTACGAGCCGCCCATGTCGCCCGAGATCACCCTGGATACGGTGGCGATGACACCGGAGCAGAACGCCCGACGCATCCTCGATTACCTGTTGGCTCAAGGCTTTGCTCTTGAGCAGCGCACTGCAGAGAATGGTCTCCAGACGAGGGCCGATGCTGTGACCAGAGCGATTTCATCGCCGACTTAGGCAAGACAAGCTAACGGACAAACTCGCCGACGACGATCTTGTCCTCAAGCTCCTCGGGCGGCAGAACCCGTGCGCGGGCGATAGAGATGCAGTGGTCCTGATAGTAACGCAGCATCTCCACTGGGGTATCGATGGCGTTGCGCCGACCATACTGCACCGGACAGCCCGAGATCGCCTCGACAAAGGCGAATCCCGGGTGCGTCAGCGCCGTCTTGATGGTGCGGATGAGCTGGCGCACGTGAAAGACGGAATAGCGGGCCACATAGCTGGCGCCGGCTGCGGTGACGAGGCGGCTCAGGTCAAAGGGCCGATCGGGGTTGCCTTGGGGCGTGGTTACCGTGCGCGCTCCTCTGGGCGTCGTCGGCGTAACCTGGCCGCCGGTCATGCCATAGATGCCGTTGTTGGCACAGATGACGGTCATGTCCAGATTGCGTCGGGCACCATGGATCAGGTGGTTGCCGCCGATGGAAGCGATATCGCCGTCACCGCCGATGACAACGACCTTGAGCTCGGGGTTATAGAGCTTGACGCCAGTGGCAAAGGCCACCGGTCGCCCATGGGTGACGTGCAGGGTGTCGGCGGCGAAATGGGGGCTGGGAATCCACCCGCCGCAGCCGATGCCCGAGACAAAGACCATGTCCTCCATGCCGAACGGCGTTGGGTACAACGCACGCTCGGCGTCCCCAGCAGGCGAGATCAGCTCGTCGATGGCGCGTAGAATGGCCCCCATGAGAATGCCATGGCCGCATCCTGGGCAAAAAGGCGTGGGGAAGGATTCGGTGCGGATCAGACGCATGATCGAGGCCGTGGTTCCCGGCTTCATGGGCATCCCCTTTGATCAGGCGCATGATCCAACAGGCGCTCAACGGCCTCAACGATCTCGCCCGGCTCGATCACCTCGCCATCGGTGCGATGATACCCCACGGCAGACTCGGCCGCGTCGTAGCCGACGCCCGTCGCCCGCTGCACCTCGCGCAAGAGCTGGCCTCGGTTCATCTCCGGCACGACCACCAGCCGCGCACGACGGGCCATCTGGCCGACGACTTGCTCGGGGAAGGGCCATAGCGTGACCAAGCGTAACAAGCCTACCTCCAGACCGCGCTCCTCCCTGAGGATACGAGCGGCATGATAGGCGCTACGCGCGGTAAAGCCGTAGGCAATGAGCAGCACATCCAGAGTCTCTTTTTCGCAGAGCAGCGTCTCGGTGCGCGCGATCTCGTCCTGGTGGAGGGCGATCTTGTCCACCAGACGACCCACCAAGGTAGCCTGCGCCTCGGCGTCGGCGGTGCGACGGTAGCCTTGCGCATCGTGGGTGGAGCCGGTGACCATCAGCTTTTGGCCATCGCCAAATCTGGGCATGGGCGGCACAAGCTGTCCACCAAAAGCCGGGCCATTCTCGACATGCCGATTGTAGACGCGCGTCGTCGGGGATACGACGACCTGCTCGCGGAGATGGCCCACGCCCTCGTCGCTGAGGAGCAGCACCGGCACCCGGAATCGCTCGGCCAGGTTAAAGGCGCGCACCGTCTCGTCGTACATCTCTTGCACCGACCAGGGGGAGAGCACGATGATCTCATAGTCGCCGCTGGCGCCCCACCGCGCCTGCATGACGTCGCCCTGGGCCGGGCGGGTGGCCTGTCCTGTGCTCGGTCCCGCTCGCTGGATATCGACGATCACCAGCGGCGTCTCAGTCATGATAGCATAGCCCAGGTTCTCCA
>SKLG01000499.1 GCA_007123335.1 Anaerolineae bacterium
CCGCCTGTCTTTCATGAAAGGGCAGATGTTCGGATTGACCGTGCTGGGCTACTACCGCTACCAGGATTAGAGCGCAACGATTAATGTCCGTATCTTTGGGCTAACGACATGTGCCTGATGGCTCCCGCCACCCTGATTGACCGGCGCATCACCTGACAGATTGTTGATGATCTGACGGTCAAGGGAACTCCTGCCAACCGGGGTGTCACAATCAGTGCCATTTCGTCCATGGCAGATTGGACGTGAACAGCAGCGCTTACAACCTGCAAACAGCACAACGCTCACCGACCAAATGACCAGGAGATTCGGAAATCATGAATCCGAAAACGTCCATCAAACCAGGCTGGGGCTTGCCGCTCATGGCAGTCTGCTGGCTGGCTGCGATTGCGCTTGCGATCCACAGCGCCAATGCCGCCCCGGTCAAGAGCGCCGATTTTCAAGAACTGGACGCCGTCATTGCCGCCCAGATGCAAAAACACGGCTTGCCGGGTGTCGTGGTGGCGGTCATCGAAGGCGATGACATCGCCTATCTGCGCGGCTATGGCACAGCCGGGTCTGGTCGCATTATGACACCCCAAACCCGCATGTTCATTGGCTCGCAATCCAAATCCTTCACTGCCCTGGCGATTGCCCAACTGGCGGAGGCTGGAAAGGTGGAACTGGATGCTCCGGTGCAGACCTATATTCCCTGGTTCCGGGTTGCGAATGAACAGGCCTCGGCTCAAATTACCATCAGACATTTGCTCCAGCACACCAGCGGCTTGTCTGACTCTGGCTATTCGGTCGTCGTGCCCGATGACGCTTCGCTCGAAGAATCTGTGCGCTTGTTGAAGCACGCTCGCCTGACGGCGCCGGTGGGGACGCGCTTCCAGTATTTTAATCTCGGTTATAGTGTGCTGGGCCACCTCATCGAGTGGTGCAGCGGTGAGACCTATGCCGATTATATCCAGGCGAGTATCTTTGCTCCGTTGGGAATGGACAGCAGCACCGCCCGGCCACGCGGTGCGCTCGACGTGGCTCAGGGCTACACCCGCCTGTTTGGCTTCAACGTCCCGATGGTGCAGCCTGTTCCCGAGTTTGGTATCCCCGCCGGGTATATCGTCTCCACCGCAAAAGATATGGCCCGCTATGCCCTGGCGATAAAAGACGGCGGCGCGGGCCTGGTTTCACCACAGATGATGCGCCAAATCTTGGCACCTGGACTTGACTACTATGGCTTTGGCTGGTTCATTTATGATAATGGCAAGCTGATTATGCACGGCGGCGCTAACGAGACGTTTGGTGCCGATGTCAGTCTCTACCCCCATGCCGACCGCGCTTTTGTCGTGCTCATCAACCAGGGACACCAGTTCGACCATTTTGTCTCTCGCAAGCAAGTGCGAGACGATATCGAGGACATCGTGCTTGGTCGGGTGACTGAGCATATCACCGAAGGCTGGTCAGTGCGCTGGATGGGATGGGGCGTTGGCTTGCTGACGCTTGTGCTGACTTTTTTCCAGACGCGCGGTCTGCTCAACCTGCGTGGTTGGCGGGAGCGTACCAAGAACCTGTCGCGGGGCAAACTGGCTTGGGACATCGCGCTGTCGTTCCTGATTCCCACCGTTATCACCGCAGTTGTGCTGACCCAGGTCAAAGCCTTTTACGGCTATCGCTTTAATCTCGTGTCGACCCTGGTTACAATGCGCTTGGTATTGCCAGATATCTTTCTGCTGATGCTGATTGGCATCTTGCCCGATTACATCCAAGGCGGTTTCAAACTGTTTTCGTTGCGCAAGAAAAGTTGTATTCTTCAATGAACATCCCTGTATCTGAACTAGAGAAGCTATCATCCCGAATCACGTCAGGAGGTATCCCATGAGACGTTTCAGCCAGGTGGCGCCCGGTTGGTGGGACTATACCACCCTCGATCGCGCCCTGTTGGACGAGGCCGCGCGCCTCACGCCAGAGGATATCGTGGGGCTCCAGCGCCTGGGGTTTGCCATCCGCATGTACGATACCCGCGAAGAGTTCTTTCTGGCCGAGGCGCTAGAGTACATTGACGCCTGGCGGCAGGCCACCCCCGCACAGCCGGCGGGCATCTGCGGCCCCGTTGGCCCCACCGAGCAGTTGCCGCTGGTGGCGCAACTGGTCAACGCGCTGGGGCTCTCGCTGCGGCATGCCCACTTTTGGGGGATGGACGAGTGGCTGGTGGACGGCAAAGAAGCGGACCTGGATTTCCCGTTGGGCTTTGCCCGCGCCAACATGGCGCTCTGCTTTGGCCGCATCCGCCCTGAGCTGGCCATGCCGGCGGAGAACATCCATTTTCCGGGGGCGGATTCCAGCGAGTATATCGCCAGTTGGGAGCAGGCGCGCTGTGTGGTGATGCAAGGCGGGCAGGGCGAGGTGAAGCACTGGGCCTTTAACGACCCGCCCAAGCGCGAGCCGCCCTATGTGGAGGCTCCTCCGCCTCCGGAGGTCTATCGCCAATTGAGCACCCGGGTGGTAGAGCTGCATCCCATGACGATCATGCAGAACGCGCGCACCTCGGGGGGCGGCGCGGTGCAGAATGTGCCCACCCAGGCGATCTCGGTGGGGCCGCGCGAGACGTGGCGGGCCGAAAAGGTCTCTATCTGGCATCCCGGCCACCACGACAACGCCTTTGGCATGCGCCTGACCACACTCATGATCGCGCAGCGCGCGGTGGATACGTCGGTGCCCATGTCGCTTTTGGCCGACCATCCCAACGTGCAGTTCAGCTTCCTGCGGAGCGGATTGGGCACCTGTGCGGTGGAGATGCACTGAGATGGCGGCGCAGGATGCGGGCGCAGTAGCGGGCGCAGTAGCGGGCGCAGTAGCGGGCGCAGTAGCGGGCACAGAATGCGGGCGCAGCGTGCGCATCATGGCCCTGGCGGCCCACCCCGATGACATCGAGTTCATGATGGCCGGCACGATGCTCCTGCTCGGGCAGGCCGGCTGCGACCTGCACTATATGAACCTGGCCAACGGCTCGTGCGGCTCCACCGAGCACGATGCCGAGACCACCGCTCGCCTGCGCGACGGCGAGGCGCGAGCCGCTGCGCAGGCGCTGGGCGCGACGTTTTATCCCCCGCTGGTGGATGATCTGGCCATTTACTACGAGCCGCGCCTGCTGGCCCAGGTGGCCTCGGTGGTGCGCGAGGTGGCCCCCGATATGCTCTTGTTGCCCTCGCCCCAGGACTATATGGAGGACCACCAGAACACGGCGCGGCTGGGCGTGACGGCGGCCTTTTGTCGGGGGATGCCCAATTTCCCCGTCCAGCCGCCATGCGCCCCTATCGCCAACGATATCGTGGTCTACCACGCGCAGCCCTACGGCCATCGCGATATGCTTAACCGATTGGTGCGGCCTGACTTGCTCGTGGACATTGGGGCGGTGCTCGACCAAAAGACGGCGGCGCTGGGCATGCACGCCAGCCAACGCCGCTGGTTGGACGAAAGCCAGGGGCTGGATTCCTATCTGCAGACCATGGTCGACCTGGCAGCCGAGATGGGCGCCCTGGCCCAGGGCATCCGCTACGCCGAAGGCTGGCGTTATCACAATCCGCTGGGCCTGTGCGCCCCCGATTCGGATCCGCTGCGCGCACTGTTGAGAGAGCGGGTGGTACCATCTTCTAGCGGATGCTGAAAGAGTGGGTCTATTGCGCCCGGCTGCTGCGCGAGAAACTACATGCGAATCCACCGAGCGTTGCTGTACAAGCCCTTCGGAGCGGTGTATGCCCGAAAGAAAAGGAGCCGTTACAATCATGACCATGTTTGCAGGCGACTCGGAAAGCAAGGCGAACATGCTCGGACAGATAAGCATCCCCACCGTGGACATCTCTGCGCAAACAGAGCATCATGTCCTTGTCGCCCAAGGCACAGAGACCGATTGGCATGGGCATCCGAGCACCGTGCTGATGCCAGACGGAAGAACAATCTTTTGCGTCTGGCAGGGGCGGCGGAACGGATCCAGAAAGCACGGCGCTCCCGCCGGGTATATGAAGCGTAGCGATGACGGAGGGCTGACATGGAGCGACTATCTCGATGTGCCGCAGAATTGGCTGGAGATCGGTCGCGGCAGCCCCACGATCCACCGTCTCGTGGACGCCGAGATAAAGTCCCGTCTATTCGTGTTCTGCCGTGATGAGAACAGGACGACCTTCCTCCAGTCCATCTCCGAAGACGAGGGGCAAACATGGTCCGAGATGCGCCCAATCGGGTTGATGCGGGATGCGCATGATGGCGATCCCATTGTCGGGTGGACTGCGCCGATCACCATCCTGGAAGCGAGGGAGCCCCATGGCGTACGCAAGCATCTGATGTGGTACGAGAAAAGCCGCCAAGGCGGCTCCAGTCCCGGGGTGATCTGGCAGAGCGCGAGTTACGATGGCGGCCTGACCTGGGGGCAATCAAAGTCGGTGGTGGACAAGGCGGGCGCTTCCGAGCCCTCGGCGGTTCGCTCCCCAGATGGCCGACAGCTCCTCCTCTTGATCCGGGAGCAGAATCGAGAGAGGAATTCGCTCTTTGCCGTCAGCGAGGATGAAGGGAAAACCTGGTCTTCGCCCAGCGAGCTGCCGCTGGCCTTGACCGGAGACCGACATCTTGCCCGCTATGCGCCTGATGGGCGCCTGGTGGTGGTGTTCAGACCGGTTCCGCCGGGACACGCGTTGCCTCTGTCAGCCCTTCCCGACGGTTACTTCGCCGCATGGGTAGGCCGATACGAGGATATCGTCGAGGGAGGTGAGGGACAGTATCTCGTCAATCTGGTCCGCAGCTATCGGGGAGCAGATCATACATACCCTGGGCTCGAACTCTTGCCGGACGGCACGATTGTGGCCACCACGTATATCCAATATCGTCCTGGGGCCGAGCTGCAGTCCATCGTCAGCGTCCGGTTCCGTCTCGATGATGCAGACGCACGATAAGAAAGGTTCGGTTCCCTATTGGAGAAGCAGGAGCAGGATGCGGGCACGGATATCCACGAGATAGCATTCTCGCCCACCTGCGGAGGAGAAGAATCATGGAGCGTTATATCGCCATAGACAACGTGTGCGCCTGGCCGAACCTGACCAAGATGCCAGACGGCGCCATCATCGCTACGATCTTCAACCAACCCTGTCATGGACTGTGGGAGGGCGACGTGGAATGCTGGGCCAGCAAGGATGGTGGCCGCTTCTGGGAACGGCGGGGGACGCCGGCGCCGCACGAGCCGGGCACCAACCGTATGAACGTGGCCGCCGGACTGGCCTTTAACGATGACCTGGTAGTCTTGGCCTCCGGCTGGACCCACCGGCCGCGCAAGGGAGAAGGGCGTGCCGGGCACGAGGCGCCGGCTCATCCGCTGCTGCCCTGGGTCTGCCGCTCCGCCGATGGCGGTCGCACCTGGACACGGGCGGAGACAATCTCACCGCCCGATGCCAAGTCGGCCCGCATCATCCCCTTTGGCGACATCGTGGGTCTGGCAGATGGCGCGTTGGGGGTCTGCATCTATAGCTGGCAACCCCCCGACGAGCACAACTGCTATTTCTATGTCAGCGCCGATGATGGCCATACCTGGAGCATCCGTGGGACCATACAAGAAGGGAACATCAACGAGACCGCGCCGCTGGTCCTGCCGAACGGCGAGGTGCTGGCCTGCGCGCGGACGCTGGGCGACCAGCACCTCGATCTATTCCGCTCAAAGGATCACGGACAGAGCTGGGAACGCGAGCAGGCTGTCTCGAAAGGCTCGCAACACCCCGCCCATCTGCTGAATCTGGCGGATGGACGCGTGTTGCTGACCTATGGCGACCGACGCGGACGTTTGGACCAAGGCGGGCATCAGGGCATCGAGACACGCATCAGCGCCGATGGTGGCCACACTTGGGGCGACCCCGCGCGCCTGGTGGACCTGGAGCCGTCCGACTTGGGCTATCCCGCCACGGTGCAGACCGATCAAGAAACCCTGTTGACCGCCTGGTATTGCAGCGGCATTACCGCGCATCAGCGCTATCACATGGGCGTGGGAATCTGGAACATCGCCTAGCGATGTTGGCTTATGAAACGCGATGCGGAGCGCATCCTGCGCCCGCATCTAGCGCCACCATCTGACATTCTTGTATGGCGCGACAAGAGGCTCATCATTGGGACAATATGGCTTTCCGTCCTTTACCCATCCGCAATCGCGTTCTTCCAGCTCTTGGACAAGAAAACCCCTCCAATGCCGGATCTCGTCCTGGCGGGCAGGATCTTCAATGAGGTTGTAGACCTCTCCGGGATCGGCCTCCAGATCAAAGAATTGCTCGCTGCCCATCCTGGGGAACCAGATCAGCTTCCGCTTGCCGTCTGTGACAAACTGCATCTCTTGCTCCTCCGAATA
>SKLG01000309.1 GCA_007123335.1 Anaerolineae bacterium
ACACGAGGAGTTCCGTGTCGCTTTTCCCCGTCGATAATCGGAGCGCTGGCGACCACCTCGTCGTCGTCTACCAGATAATAACGGTAGATCGGTTCTTCTTCCTCCTCCTCAGTCAGCGGGAGGCGGGCGACACGCACCGGCAATGGCGAGGCATCGCCAAAGATCGCCTGAGCCACCGCATTCTCGGGATCCAGAGCCTGAGCGCGTTGCAGTAGAGCACGCGCCTGATCGTCCTGGTCGGTTTGCAGCCAGAGCTGTCCGAGAATCAGATTTGCCTTTAGACAATGGGGCAGCTCGGCCAGAATCCCCTGACAGACGGCCCCGGCATCGGCCAGGCGGCGATCATGCCAAAGGGCCTGGGCAAGGGCCACACGCAGGTCAAAACGATGGGGCTCCTCGGCTACCAACTCGCGCAACTCGCCGATGGCCTTGGGAAAAAGCTGTGCACGCATATACACGCGCGCCAGAGCGCCGCGGCTCATGACGATACGACCAGACCCCTCGGGAGTGCGTTGGCGATGAAGCCTTTGCAGCTCGGCGCGAACCTGCTGATTGCGCGGGGAAAGCTCCACAGCGCGCTCGAACTGCCAGATCGCCTCATCCAAGAGGCCGCGAGCCTCATAGATGGCGCCGAGACCAACATAGCCGACGACATTCTCGGGGTCTGCGCCCAGCAGGCGCCGCAGAAGGTTGGCCGCATCCTCGTATCTGCCGAGCTCCAGGTAGATCTGGCCCAACACGCCATAGGTGCCCAGATGCCGGGGGTACGTCATTAGAACGCGCTGACACCTGGCCAGCGCGCTAGAGATGTGCCGCTGCGCCACATCGCGCTGTGCCTGTTCATACTGACCTCGCACGGTCAGATCGCTCATACTCGCTCCTCGGCCATGTGCTCCGGATTCGCGGTATTATGCGTCAGTAAAAGCGTTGTGTCAACGTCAGCACGTTTCGCCTCGCGCCAGGGCGATCGCTCATCCCGGCAGCCCGCCCAGGGGCTGGTTATAGAAGAAATGGCGCCATGATCATGAAGATAAGGATCAAAGATGTTTTTATGATAATATTGTCATGATCGAAATCGTCATACATGATATGGAGGGATAGCCATGACGACGGCCCAGAACACTTTGCGCGTCGCAGCGGTGCAGATGCCGGTCAATGACCAGGTTGAGGAGAACCTTGAACACGTCCTACGCGCCATGAGGCGTTGTGCCGAGGATCGGGTCGAGCTTGCCGTGTTTCCAGAGACGGCGCTCACCGGATACAGCCCCAGCATCGGCCACGGGCGCGATCCAGAGGACTGGCCAACCGTGCAGCAGGCGCTGGAACGAGTGGCCGAGGCCGCCAAGGAGATGGGACTGTGGGTCGCCCTCGGCACCGAGGCCTGGCAGGACGACCACTGGCGGAATCGCCTGTGCATCTATGGGCCCGATGGCGAGGAGATCACCCACTATGACAAGGTGCACCTCATGGATGCCGACACCAGGTTCTATGAGCCTGGTGACCGCTATCCCGTGTTTCTGCTGGGCGATATCGTGGTAGGGCTGCAAATCTGCTATGACGCGCGCTTTCCCGAAGGATATCGCGCCCTCTTGCATCAGGGCGCCCAGGTCATCGTGCAGGGCTTTTACGGGGCCGGCGGCGACACTTGGAAGGTGCCGGTGTTGGCCGCCCATCTGCGCTCCCGGGCTGCCGAGAGCGGCTGCTTTGTCGTCGCCGCCAACGTGGCTGCGCCGTTGCAGATCATGGTCTCGCAGATCGTCGACCCATTAGGCCTGCTCCTGGCACAGGCCAATCAGGATCACGCGGAGATCATCACCGCCGATCTCGACCTCCAAAGGGTAGACCAGAGCGAGATTCGCCGCAATTACTGGACTCGATTTGAGGGTCGGACACTATCATCCTGAGAGCAAAAGTATGCCGCGAAGGATATACGTCTACCCAAAGAAAGACGCACCCGTATCTTGAACGGCATCTGGGCGTCCTACGTATTGAATAGACTTGCAGCATGTGCGGCAACGGCCGCTTGAAAATTGGACGCCGACAATGAGGATGTTATAATCCTCTTATCCTGGGGTCAAGTAAGGTTTTCCTGCGTCAGTGCCAAGGACGCTGGAAATCCTCTCGATCATCCCGAGTTATGGTTCACCATGTTGACATCCTGGACAAGAGGGTGAGAAGATATGCGCATATTGGCTGTCGATGATGATCGCAACAATCTGAAAATGCTCGCCTTTCTCCTCGGCGAAGAGGGCTATGAGGTGCTGACCACGGACAATGGCAGGACGGCCATCGAGATGGTGGATTCGCAACATCCCGATCTCATCATCCTGGACTTGATGATGCCGCAGATCGATGGCTACGAGGTCTGCCGCCGAGTCCGGCAGACGACCGATGTGCCCATCATTATCCTGTCGGCCAAGGGCGAGACGCAGGACAAGGTGCAGGGCCTCAACCTGGGCGCCGACGACTATTTGCCCAAACCGTTCGAGCCCTCAGAACTCCTGGCGCGGGTCAAGGCCGTGCTACGCCGCAGCGAGATGTCGATCTTTGAGGATGCGAATGTGGCCGTGGTGGTCGGCGGTCTGCGGCTCGATCCGGTGGGCAATCGGGTCACCCTGGTCGATGGCGAGACCCTGGATCTGACGCCCATCGAATTCCGCCTGTTGCACTGCTTGATGCGCAATGCCGGTCGCACCCTGACCCACGATTTTCTGCTCAACCACGCCTGGGGATACGAATACGAAGGCTATAGCAATCAAATCGCGGTGTATGTGCGGCGTCTGCGTAGCAAGATCGAAGAGGATCCGGCTAATCCACAGTTCATCACCACCGTTCGAGGCCTGGGCTATCGTTTCGAAAAGTGCTAGCACTATGTGGACAATCCCGACCGTGCGCCTGTCAGCCTTGAGACCGAGGTACGCTATCATGCATCGTATCGCCGCCCTGCCGCACGCGCTCTTGACCGCGGTTCGCCCCCTCCGAACCGCCATCATTCTGGCTATCGGAACGCTGCTGCTCTTGCATCTAGGCGGATTGGGACGCGCGCTGGTCGCGCAAAGCCCGCGCCCACGGAGCGATGACGCCGTAGGCGTCGTTCTCAGCGCCGAGGCATCATGGACCTTGCGGCCCACCGGGTGGGTTAGCCGACCGACGACCGTGTCGGCCACGGTGGTCGATGCCGACGGCCTGCACGCCGATAGCGCTGCCTACCGCATCTCTACCAATGGCGGCGGCAATTGGAGCGATTGGATGGGCGGTGCCGAGATTGACTATTCGTCCCCTGTCTCCACCACCGTACATATGACGGCCACGGTGGCCGGGTTCATCGATTCGGAGACTCAGAATCGCGTGCAGTTCCGCATCGACGATTGGACCGACAATACCGAGGAATCTCCGATTCATACGGTGCAGGTGGACGGCACTCCACCGGCGGCGCCCATCAACCTCACGGCCACGCCGGCAAGCTGGACCAACGTCGACAGCTTTGCTCTCAACTGGACCAATCCCTCGGATCTGACCTCCGTGGTCAAGGCCTATTACAAGATCGGCACCACGCCGCCCGTCTCCGTCGACGACTGGACGAGCGTGCGTGAAGGGGCGAATATCCAGAGCATCACCAACGTGATGCTGGGGGCGCACGGCGCGCAAAAGGCCTATGTCTGGCTGGAGGACGCCGTGGGCAACCGCAATCATCAGAATCATGCCCAGGTAGATCTCTTGCTCGATCAGGTTCCGCCGACCAGCCCCTTGTACCTGACGGTCACGCCGGCGTCATGGACGAGCACCAACGCCTTTACCCTGCAATGGACCAACCCAACGCCGCAGGATGCGCCGATCTCCCGCGCCTTTGTCAAGTTTGGCGCCGCACCAACCACCGCGGGAGACTATGGTCAAGCTTTCGATGGCAGCGACATCAACCAGATCAACAATCTCCAGGCGCCCCACACCGGGGAAGTCGTCTGTTACCTCTGGCTTGGCGATGAGGCGGGCAACGCCGACCACACGACAGCGGTGGCCACCACGCTGCGCTACGCCGGAAGCGAGGCGCCCGATGCGCCCGTTGGCCTGCAAATTGAGCCCTCCGGATGGACCCGCGAGAACGCCTTTATGGCGACATGGAACAATCCGACAACGCCGGCGGGCATCTGCGCCGCCTGGTACAAATGGGGCGCTCCCCCCGCCAACGCCACCGATGGCACCCGCGTCGAGGGGGCAAACATCCAGACGCTGACCGGCCTGCAAGCGCCAAACGAGGGCACGAACACCCTCCATGTATGGCTGGAGGATTGCGTCGGCAACCGCAACCACGCCAAGCGTAGAAGCATCAGTGCCCTCCTGGATAGGACGCCGCCCCAAACCGAGCACAGCTTTAGCCCGCCCTTGCCGGCCAGCGGTTGGTTCAACACCAATGTGACCGTGAACCTGACAGCGACCGACGCCCACTCGGGCGTACAAGAGACATTGTGGCGCGAGGAAGGGGCGCTGGCCAAGTCGGGCACCTCTTTTACCGCCACCGACCATACTACTGCGTACCAGTATTGGTCCATTGATAACGCGGGTAACGAGGAGACGGTCCAGTCTTTGACGGTGCCCATCGACAAGGAGCCGCCCACCAGCACCATGACGCTGACACCTCCCGAGCCGGCCAGCAGCTGGTATGCCGAGATGGTGACGGCGCAGATCACCGCCGAGGATACGCTGTCGGGGTGGGATGGAGATACCTGGTATCGGATCAACCAGGCCGGTTGGATCAAGGGCACCCAATTTACCCTCACTGACACCGGCGTTTATACCGTCACCTACTATTCCATGGACCGCGCCGGCAATGAGGAGACGACGCCCAAGACGCGGGTCATCCGCATCGATCAGGAGCCGCCGACGGTGACGGCCACCCCCGACAAGGTGGGCGAGTTTGTGCGCCCACCGGTGGTGATCACCATCGAGGCGAGCGGCGGCTATTCGGGCATCGAGACCATCGAATATCGGCTGCGAGGCGACACCGCCTGGACCACCGGCGATACCATCGTCATCCCCGACGGCGTAGAGGACCGGGCCTATACCTACGACTATCGCGCTCGCGACAGGGCTGGCAACGAGGCCTCGGGAAGCATCACGGTCAAGATCGACACCACCCCACCGCCGCCGCCGCAGAACCTGTCGGCCACTCCGGCCCAGTGGGTGAACTATAACGACGACTTTGGCATAAGCTGGCACAACCCGTTCGACGATTCGGGCATCGCCGGCGTGTACTACCAGCTCAATATAGACCCCATCGAAGATACAAGCTACGCCACCTTTGAAGCCGGGAGCGGGATCAACTCCCTATCAGACCTCTCGGTGCTCTCTCAAGGGCGCCACACCATCTACGTGTGGCTTCAAGACGGGGCGGGCAACAGCGATCCCCACATGCGCGCCGTCCTGCCCAACGCCTTTCGCCTGGATACCACACCGCCTCTTTGCCTCACGCCCATCGTCGAAGGGACGTTGGGGAATAACGATATCTACACTAGCGCTGTGACGGTAACGCTCCGCGCCGGGGACACCCTGAGCGGCGTGGCAGAGATGCGCTATCGGATAAACGGGGGAGCCTGGGTTAGTGTGCTCAAGCCAGATCATCCCACCCAGGGCACACACCCGGTGATCATCGAGAGCGATGGACACCATCGTATCGATTACATGGCTCGCGACGCTGCCGATAACTGGAGCAGCATATGCCACCAACACGTCCGTGTCGACCGTACCCCACCCAGCTCGCCGCAGAACGTCGCCGTCACACCCAGCGGCTGGACATCAAGCAATAACTTTGCGCTGACCTGGCAAAACCCCGATGATTTCTCGGGGATCGCCGGCATCCATATCAAAAAAGGCGAACCGCCGACGACGAACGAGGATGGCGAGTTCCATCCGCGAGCATTGAACGAAACCCACATCTCGGGCATCACCGTAGACAGCCAGGGCGAGACCCCGGTCTATCTGTGGCTCAAGGATAGGGCCGGCAATGTCGACAAGAGCACGGCCGTCTCGACCACGCTGCGCTTTGACAACACGCCGCCTATCACCACGCCGATCATCGAGGGCACCGAGCGCAACTCCTATTACATCTCGGCGGTCAGCTTGCGATTTGAGGCCACCGACAATGCGTCGGGCGTGGACACCACCCGATACCGCATCAACGACGCGGTCAACTGGTCGACGTGGGAGGGGCAGCCCGTCATCCTCGACCGCGAGGGTGTCTATACTGTGACGTATCACTCTATCGACCACGCGAACAACCAGGAAGCGGTCAAGACTTCAGAGAAGATCAAGATCGACCTGCGCCCGCCGACGAGCAGCGTGAGGGTAAGGACGGACTATG
>SKLG01000588.1 GCA_007123335.1 Anaerolineae bacterium
CGCGCCCACGCCGGGCTCTAGCTCGTCCCAGGCGATCTTGGCCGCGATGCCCATGCCGCCGAGAAACTGGGGCACATACTCGGCGGTGTCCATCGTCGAGACCTTGCCCGTCGAGAGATCGACGCGCAGGAGCCTGCCGGTCCAACCGTATAGCGAGGTCATCATCGACGCCTCTCTTCTGCGGGCACAAAGATGAGCGCCTGGCCAGGACACACCTCCACGCAGATGGGGCCTTCGGGGCGGCCGCTGCACAAATCGCATTTGAAATAGATACGCTTGCGCCCCACCGATCTGTAGGCGATGACGCTGCGCTCGGGGGTCAGCGGGCAGGCGCGGATGCAGGCGCCGCAGCCGCGACAGGTCTCGGCGTCGATGACCCGCGCGCCGGTCTCCTCATCGATATAGATGGATGGCTCCTCCCAGCGATCGACGCAGGCATAGTAGCAGGCGGGGAAATCGCACTGCTTGCACACGCGAATGTCGGGAAGGCCGGGCACAAAGTCGTCGAAATCGATCTGGATGCGCGATAGCGCGGGGTTGCACTCGCCCTCGTGATAGAGCGAGCAGGCCACCTCACACTCACGACAGGTGAGGCATTTGGTGACATCGACTTGGACGACGCCCGAGCGCTGGGGTTTGGGCGGCGCCTGGGAAGCGCGAGATTCGGCTGTAGCTGCCAAGATGGTCTCCCTTCAGATTGCCATGATCCATGAATACAACCAAAGCGGGGCGGGTGGCTTGCCCACCTCGCCCCTTGAATATCGGGACGGGCTATACTATAAGACGGTTTGCGCGGCGCGCAAAACAACCGAGGCAACCCGCTCAAAAGCGGACGCGACATATCCGCTCTCACGGGCTAGGCGAGGGGCTGGCCGGCGGCTGCTTCTGCGGCGGCGCGGGGGTGACGGGGGATATGCCGACCTCGGGCGTGGGCGTCGGCGTCCACGTCGGGATGACGATGGGCGTCACCGGCGTCGGCATGATCGGCTCGGGCTGACGCGGCGGAATGAGGATGGCCACCGAGCCGCACACCATGCTGGCGACGACAATGACGCTCAAAATCCAGAAAAAGATCTGTTGTCGAGATCGCTTTGGTCGCCGCATGATCGGTCTCCCCACATCCTCGATATGCTCATGACGCCGCGCCAAAAGGTCGTGCGCGCACGCTCGTCTTTACTGGGCCTGACAGTAGGCCATCCCCTGCTGGGCCACCGTCGAATTGGGGTTCAAGGCCAACGATTCCTCAAACCACGGGATCGCCTCGTCGCACCGGCCGGTGTAAGCATAGGCAAAGCCCAGGATATAGCACAGATCCTCGGTGTGCGCCCCCAACTCGATGGCCCTATGCAGGTTGGGGATGGCCTCTTCATAGTTGCGCCGCACGTAATAGGTGGTGCCCAAACGACCGTAGGCCATGGCATATTCGGGGTCCACCTCGATGGCCTTGCGGAACTGGGTCATGGCCAGCTCGTGCATCTGCTGCACATAGTAGGTCAAGCCCAGTTGATCATAGGCATACGGGTCGCGCGGATCGACCTCGATGGCCCGCTGAAAGCTCCGGTTAGCCGCGTCCATGTTCCCCAATACGCGATAGTTGCGCCCCAGATCGTGGTAGATGAACGCCAGGTTGGGGTTCATCTCCAGCGCCGACTCGTACTCATAGATGGCGTCCTGGTAGCGGCCGGTCATCTCGTACACATGACCCAGGTTGCGGCGCACAAAGGGGTTGGCCCCGTCAAGCTCTACGGCTCTTTCGATCGCCGCCCGAGCGTCGCCCACCCGGCCATAGTCGCCATAGGCCTCGGCCAAAAAGGCGTGCCCCATGGCATAGTCAGGATCGAGCCTGGTCGCTTTGAGACAGGCCTCAATCGCCTCGGCAATCTGGCCGTTCCAATCGAGGGCTTTGCACAGGATGGCCTGGTTCTCGGCCGACTCGGCGTTGAGTTCGACGGCGCGGCGCGCCAGGTCCACCGCCTCGATACCCCGGCGGCGCAGGGTCATGACCAGCGCCCAGCGGGCAAAGGCGACATCGAGGCTCGGGTCGACCTCGGTGGCACGGCGATACTCGGCGATGGCGTCGTCGTATCGGCCCTCGGCGAAAAAGTGATCCCCTACCCCCACCCGCTCCATAGGGCTGATCTCGGTGGGCGTGGGGGTGGGCAGCGGCCCCATCACCGTCTCCACGATGGCCGTCTGCCAGGTAAACAAATACCAGCCGACGACCATGGCGATCACGACACAAAAGAACCAGGGCCAAAAGGATCCCTTTTTCGGGCGGCGCATGGGCTGAAGATACATGGCTGTCGGGCTTTTTTCCCGCCTCTCGATCGCGCTGCCAGAGCACACGCCCTGGGATCAAATATCGACAAGCACCCTCTGAAATACCGATTATAGCATGGGCCATACGATGGGCAAACTTTTCAGCGCGTTGCTTGTTCGCTATAATGGGTCCATGCAGTCCAATCGGCTGCATATAGCACAGCAGGGTGGCGCGGGAACCGGATCGAGCCACAGAACGTTCAGGGGCTAGAGTGTCGGGCCATATGCTCGTTTCGTGTGCGGTGCCATCATCGGCGGAGGCTGAACCGTGATCACGTGTCGCAAGTGTAATCAGACGATACAGGGCAAAGCGCTCTTTTGCCCCAATTGTGGGAACAAGCTGGAGCAGGCGCAAACGTCGTCCCCCGAGCGATATCAAGATCCCTTTGTCCTCGGTCAGGAGAGCGAAAGCAGAGGCTGCGGGCTGAGTCTCGCCGTCTTGATGGTCGCCGTGGTGGTCATGGTGGCCATCCTGGGGCTGGCCTTTGCCGCCTACTACTATGGCATGCAGGATCGCGCCCAGGCGACGCGCACCGCCGCCCAGGAGCACTATGTCAAGGGCGCCGCCTATGTCGAACAGGGCGAGTACGAGCTGGCCATCGCCGAGCTGGAGCTGACGCTGCAACTGGACCCCCACCATCCACAGGCGCTCCAGTCGCTCAACGAGGCGCGACAACGGATCGAGGTGCGCCCCACGCCCACCCGTGAGCTGGAGGTAGAGACCAAGGCCGCCATGATGCAGGAGCTGCGCGGCGCCTATGCGGCCGAGGATTGGCAGCGGGTGTACGACTATGCCGACCGCCTGCTGGCGCTGGACCCCACCTATGAGCGCAGCGAGGTGGACATGATGCTGTTCAATGCCTTTTATCGTAGCGGGCTGCAATTCGTCGAGCAGGGCCAGCTCAAGGAGGCGGTGCGCCTCTTTGACCGCGCGCTGGCGTTGCAGCCGGATCATGTCCAGGTCATGCGCGCCCAGCAGTTGGCCACCCTGTACATGACGGCCATGGGCTATTGGAACGCCGACTGGTCCAGGGCGGTAGAGACGCTGCAAGAGCTCTACCGTCTATCCCCCGACTATTTGGACACGCGACAGCAGCTCAAACAGGCGTTGGTGAGCCACGGCGATCTGTTGGCACGCCAGGGCGATGGCTGCGCGGCCATCGAGCAGTACACCCAGGCGCTGCAATTCGGCGGAGACGCCGCCATAGAGGAGAAATACGCCCAGGCCCAAGAGCTGTGCAGCGAGCAGCCCCCCGACGGTGAAACAACCGTCGACGCCGACGGCACACCATGGCCCGTGGGTCCGTCGGGTGTATATGTCGGGCGGTTGGTGGAGCAAACGAACGTCGACCACTCGGCGATCTTGATCCGCGGCAGGGTGCTGGATAGCAGCGGCAGGGGCGTCGCGGGCACCCAGGTCCGGATCCAGGCCTGGGATTGGTCGGCCATCGCCGTGACCGATGGCAACGGCCAGTTCGCCTTTGACGGGCTGACCAACCCGGTGAACTATACCCTGAGCCTGGTGCAGTTGCCCAGCCAGTCGGTGGAGGCCCCCGGCGAGCGGGGCATGATCACCTGGGTGAACTTTGAGCAGGCGCGCTGATCCCAGGCGCCAGACCGCCCTACCCGCACGACCAGAGAAGGAGCAGTACGCCATGACCGACGATCGGCAACAACGGGCCACGCGGATCAACATCGAGGTCCCCGAGGACCTCGATGCGACCTATGCCAATTTCGCCGTGATCACCCATTCCCCTTCCGAGATCATCATCGACTTTAGCCGCGTGCTGCCTAATTCGGCCAAGAACAAGGTCCAGGCGCGCATCGTGATGACGCCGATGAACGCCAAGTCGCTCCTGCAGGCGTTGGGCACCAACCTGGAGCGCTTTGAGGAGCGCTTTGGCGAGATCAAGGTGCCCACCGACGCCGGGGGGAGCGAGGGCACGCCCATGGGTTTTGTCCATTAAAGGGAGGGTAACACGGTGGAGCAACTGGACGCCATCATCGAGCGTATCCAGGGCGAACTGGGCCGCAAGAACACCATCCGCGACCTGACCCTGGCCCGCTCGCGCGAGCTGATCCGCTATTGCGCCAACAGCATCCGCGCCACCCATCGCCACGAGTACGATCGCGCCGAGGAGCTGCTGCAAGAGGCCCGAGCCGCCGCCCAAACCATGTGCGACGACGCTCGTCCCTACGCCGACGTCTACTATGCCGGCTATCTCCAGGACGCCATGAAGGAACTCGCCGAGGCGGGGATCACCCTGGCGCTGGTCAGCCGGCGGCCGCTGCCCGACCCCGACGTCTGGGGCGTCGAATACCCGGCCTACCTCAACGGCCTGGGCGAGGCGGTGGGCGAGATGCGGCGTTTCGCCCTCGACTCGATCCGCCGCGGCGACACCGACGAGGCCGAGCGCCTGCTGGAGATCATGGACGAGGTTTATAGCCACCTGGTGACCATCGACTTTCCCGACGCCATGACCGGCGGGCTGCGGCGCACCACCGACATGGTGCGCGGCGTCACCGAGCGGACCCGGGGCGACCTCACCACCGCCGTGCGCCAGGAAAAGCTCCAGGCCGCCCTGCAGGAGATGGAGGAGCGGCTGGCGGCGCGCCTGAACGATGCCTAGCGACCCCGCCGCCCCCCTTGCCAGGCAGCAACGGCTCACCGCCAGCGAGGTGGGCCGCTACACCTATTGCGCCCGGGCCTGGTGGCTCCAGCGGGTCAAGGGGGAGGCGCCGCGCAACCGCGCCGCCCTGGAGCGGGGCACGCGCCGCCATCAAGCCCATGCTGATTTGACACGGCAGGCAAACCGTGCAGTATGGTGGGTACGTTATCTGGCCCTGGCGGCCCTGATCCTGGCCGCTTGCCTGGCGCTCTCTTGGATCGCTCGGATGGGTTGAGTCGCATCGATAGTGGCATGGAATAGTCAACCTTATGACACGTAAAGAATGGCTCCTGATCGTCATCCTGGCCGTATTCACCGTCTTTTCGATGGCCTTTGCCCCCTCGGCCTCGCCACCGCCGATGCAAGAGGCGGTAGCCGCCGTCCTGCCGATGGAGGTGGCGACGGCGACGTTCACCGCCATGCCCACGATGACGGCGACGGCCACGTTCACCGCGACGCCAAGCGTGACGCCCTCGGCCACCGCCACGCCCACGGCGACCCACACCCCCACCGAGACGCCCACGCCGACCGCCACGCTGACGCCCACGGCCACCCCATACCCCTTTGACACACGGGCCGATCTGCCGCGCTACATCTATATCGACCAAGAGACGCAGTGGATGTACGTGTTTGAGCATGGGGAGCTGATCCGCGACATGCCCTGCAGCACCGGGTTGCCCGAGTGGGACAAGACCACCGAGCCATGGAGCGGCACAGTGGGGGCCTACTGGGGCACCTTTACCGCGTTCGGTGTGTACGCCGACGACGCCTGGTATCTCTATCCCTGCCTGGGCTCGATCCTCATCCATAGCCTGCCCTATACTTGGGAAGATGACGTAAAGGTCTACCAGGGCGCGGAGCATCTGGGCGTGCGCCCCTCGTCGCGCGGCTGCATCCGCCTCTCGCCGGAGGACGCCGCCTGGCTCACCGAGTGGAACCCTGAGGGCGCCTACTGCACCATCACCGAGCCTTTTACCGAGAAATGGCGCACCATCCTCTCCAGTCAGCCCTGATCGTCGCGTTGATCGTCGTCTTGCTCCTGCTCTATGGGGCCTGGCGACGGATGAAGCGCGCCGGCGCCCTCAGCGGCCTGCCCCGAGGGCGCATCGTCTATGCCGACAGCGCCTCATGGCGCGCCGGGGGCGTGTTGACGGCCCCGGCGGTGGGGCTGTCGGGCAAGCCCGACTATATCCTCAAGCAGGGGAGGCACATCATCCCCATCGAGGTCAAGCCGGGGCGCCGCGCCGCCGCGCCCTATGACGCCGACATCCTCCAACTGGCGGCCTATTGTCTGCTGGTGGAAGAGACCACCGGCACCCGCCCCCCGCATGGCCTGCTGCGCTATCGGGAGCACACGTTTGAAA
>SKLG01000087.1 GCA_007123335.1 Anaerolineae bacterium
ACGGGCGAACGGATCATCGTCTTTTCGCTGGCCCAAGACCTGGAGGCCACATTCAGACGGTAGAACACAAGTAAACATATTATCGTAGATGCGCGCGCGTTTGACGGACAGCAGGAGTAGTGCTATACTTTTTGTCGTTTGGTTCAAGCATGGTCTGGCGGACAAGGCGGAAGACAAGCTCTTGGAGCAAGAGCGGGCCAGCCGTAGAGTAAGCCAACACTGAGGCCCCCGTACGTAGGGGACATCTGGTGTTGGCCTTTTTGTTGGCGCCACTCCGGTGGTAGACTCTTTATCTGAACAAAACTTGTTGGAACGAGGCAACCCGTGCTACTGACCGTGAACCCAGTACAACCGGAGTGCGATGTTATCCGCCAGGCAGCAAAAGTGATTCGTCGAGGCGGATTGGTGGCTTTTCCCACAGAGACGGTGTACGGCCTGGCGGCTGATGCCCTGAACCCAGAGGCGGTGAGCCGCATCTTTGCTGCCAAGGAGCGGCCATTTTTTGATCCCATCATCGTGCACATTGCCCGTATCGAGGATCTGCTGTTGGTAGCCCGCGACCTGCCCCCTCAGGTCGATATCCTGAGCCGGCGCTTTTGGCCTGGTCCCCTGACGCTGATCCTGCCTCGTGCGGATGCCCTGTCTACCCGTGTCACAGCCGGACTAGACACCGTGGCCGTACGTATGCCGGATCACCCGGTGGCTCTGGCCCTTATTCGAGCCGCCGAGACGCCTATTGGGGCTCCCAGCGCCAATCTCTTTAGCCATGTCAGTCCCACGACGGCACAGCATGTACTGGACGACCTGGGAGATCGGGTGGAGCTCATCCTGGACGGCGGCCCGACCAGGATCGGCATCGAGTCCACGGTGCTGGACCTCTCCGGCGACAGGCCGACCATCCTTCGCCCAGGGGGTGTCAGCCGAGAGATGCTTGAATCGGTTCTGGGCGAGGTCGCTCTGGCCGGTGACACTAACCAAGGCGGTGAGAAGACCGGATTGGCTTCACCCGGCCTGATGGAACGGCACTACTCGCCAAACGCTGAGCTGCTCCTTTTCCAAGGGCCAGAATACAAGGTGTTGGCCGCCATGAAAGAGCGGTTGGACGAGCTTTTGAGCGCAGAAAAAACGGTGGGCGTGCTTGCCTCCTCCGAGGACAGAGCTGTGTTTGAGGGATACCCGGTGATTATCGAAGACCTGGGCAGTCGGAAGAACCCGAGCCGCATCGCCACTCGCCTGTACGCAGCCATGCGCGCTCTTGATGTGCGGGGGGTCGACGTCATCCTGGCCAGGGGCTTTGGGAACACGGGTCTGGAGCTGGCCATCGAGAATCGGCTAAGCAAGGCTGCTGGCAGCCAAGTCATCGAGGTGCATTAGGATAGAAGGTAGCAGGTAGCTACAAGCGCCTTGCCCCCGGCAAGCTATCTGTTGCGCGAGAACAAGATCATACGGTCTCTGACCGACAGGCGTTCACGGATGGCGCCCCGCCCACGGTCGTGCGAACGGGTCCGAACTAGGACAGCCATCATCTCTTATCCTCACTCGTGTCTGCGAGTCGCCATGGCGTGTTCGGATCAGATAAAATCAGCATGGATAGCGGGAAACCCCGTATGGTCCCAAAGCTGACGGAAGCAAGGCGGCAACGGATACACGCTGATCACAGAAAGAGATACAAGAGAAATGGAACAACTGGTAACGTCCGATTTTAAACTCGGGATCATCGCCGGAGGCCAGCTCGGGAAAATGCTGGCACTCGCCGCCAGTCGCTGGGACATACAGACATACATCCTGGACTCGGATGCAAGCGGCCCTGCCTCTACCGTCTGCACGTGCTTTGTAAGGGGCGATTACGCCGATTTCCGTACGGTATACGAGTTCGGGCAATTGGTAGATATGGTTACGTTCGAGATAGAGCACGTGAATATAGAGGCAATGCAGAGGCTCAAGCGGGAAGGCAAGCGTATTCATCCCGATCCTGACGTGCTGGCAATGATTCAGGACAAGGGAACGCAGAAGCAGTTCCTGCGTCGTCACAGCATCCCCAGTCCTGCTTTCGCCCTTTATGAACACAAGGAACAGATCTTATATGCGATAGATGACGGCAGCCTGCAGATCCCCTTTGTACAAAAAGCGAGAACGGCTGGTTACGATGGCAGGGGCGTAGTCTTGGTTCGCTGCAAGAGTGACCTTGCGACACTGCTTGATGGTCCCTCACTCGTCGAAGATTTGATTGACACAGAGAAGGAACTTGCCGTCATTGTTGCCCGAAACCATCAAGGGCACTCTGCCTGTTTCCCAGCGGTGGAAATGGTGTTCAACGCCGATGCTAACCTGGTGGAGATGCTCATCAGTCCCGCACAGATTGACGAGGACGTCGAACGCAAAGCAACAGAGCTGGCTCGCCAGATCGCGGAGGCAAGCGGCGTCTGTGGTGTTCTGGCCGTCGAAATGTTTTTGGATAGGAGCGGAGACCTGTGGGTCAACGAGATCGCGCCGCGGCCTCACAATTCCGGACACCACACCATAGAAAGCGCCGTCACATCTCAATACGAACAGCATCTGCGCGCCATCTTTAACTTGCCGTTGGGAAGCACCGACCTGAAGCAACCGGCTGTTATGGTAAATATTCTTGGAGAGAGGGGGCATAAGGGAAGGGTCAAATATCAAGGTTTGACGGAGAGCCTGAGCATTCCAGGAGCCAAAATCCATATCTATGGCAAAAGGAATACCTGGCCATTTCGGAAAATGGGGCATGTAACGGTATTGGCTCCCGATATGGAGACGGCAAGACAAAGGGCTATCAAGATAAAAAGGTTGATAAAGGTGCAATCATGTCAAGACCCAGAGTAGGCATTATCATGGGCTCAAGCTCCGACCTTGCTGTGATGCAGCAGGCGAGCGACGTGCTCGACGAGTTTGGCGTGCCATACGAACTGACCATCGTCTCGGCCCACCGCACACCCAGGCGGATGTTCGAATATGCGGAGAGTGCCCACGAAAGGGGCATTGAGGTGATCATTGCCGGAGCCGGTGGCGCTGCCCATCTGCCGGGAATGGTGGCTTCGATCTCTCCCTTGCCGGTTATAGGGGTGCCCATCCGATCATCCAACTCTATTGACGGCTGGGACTCGCTCCTGTCCATTCTGCAGATGCCCAACGGCGTTCCGGTGGCCACTGTTGCCCTGAACGGGGCCAAGAATGCCGGTCTGCTGGCTCTGCAAATACTCTCGGTGGGTGATAGTGCCCTCCGTGATCGGTTCATCGCCTATAAAGAGGAACTGCACCAGTCGGTCATGCGCCAAGTGCGCCAGCTTGAATCAGGCTCCGAGACAGAAACAAGCGGCTCATAGCGCATGTAGCTGCCGGCCTGGCGCGCGGAAAGCGTTGCAGCAGGGGTTCAAGGACAGCTTATAGTGTGAGCCCTAGAAGAGTGGTGGTTCATGTGAAAAAGTGGATGGTATTGTTAGCAGGGATCAGCCTACAGGCGATTCTGGGGGGCGTCTACGCGTGGAGCGCCTTTGTGCCATCACTGGTGGCTCAACACGGCCTCACCAACCGTGAGGGCGGGTTGATATTTGGGGTCACCATCGCCGTGTTCACGATTGCCATGGTCCCCGCCGGACGACTCTTGCAGGCGTTCGGCCCTCGCGTAACGGCCGGAATCGGAGCACTGCTGTTTGCGGCAGGGTATCTCGTCGCCTCCTTCTCAGGGGGACGTTTTCCTGTTATTCTCGTCGGCATAGGTTGTCTGACCGGTATAGGCATAGGCGCCGGCTATGTGTGTCCGCTGACGGTGACCATGAAGTGGTTCCCCAACAACAAAGGTCTGGTTACGGGGATGGCGGTAGCCGGTTTTGGAGGGGGCGCCGTTCTATTGAGCGCCCTCGTGCAGTTCCTGCTTACTGCTGCGCAGTGGAACGTGTTGGAAATCTTTCGTCTCGTGGGCGTTGTCCTTGGTGGTGTGGCATTGGGGTCGGCGTTGCTGCTGAGCGAGCCGGACAGGAGCGTCCACGGCGAGACCGGCTATGCCATGCAGACGACGAGGCTTGCCCCGCACGTATTCTCTCGGACCTTTGGGCTGCTCTGCTTGGGGATGTTTGTGGGCACATTCGCTGGTCTGTTGGTCGTGGGCAACCTCAAACCAATCCTGCTGCAATCCAGCCTGGGTGGGAGCGTCGTGACCTGGGGGATTTCCGTTTTCGCGCTTGGCAATGCTACCGGTCGGATCATCTGGGGGCAGGTGCATGACCGTATGGGTACCCGACCGGCAGTTCTGCTCTCACTGGCCACGCTGGGGATTGCGCTCATGCCCATGATCTTTGCTCTGCCGGCGAGTTACATGCTCGTCGCTATTGCGGTTGGTGGCTTTGGATTTGGCGCGTGCTTTGTGGTTTATGCATCGTCCCTGGTGCAGCATTTCGGCATCCACCTTTTCCCCCGCCTGTATCCTCTTTGCTTTCTTGGATACGGTCTGGCAGGCCTTGTCGCACCTGGGCTTGGCGGTTGGATCTCGGATAGGACTGGCTCCTTCAGTCCGGCCTTGATTCTCAGCGCATCCATGGTGTTCCTTGCGCTGGTCTTTATCGGCTCGAGCTTTCCACGGGCTGGAGCGCCAGCAGAAAGCGATGGCCGTCCCATGCGTGCGTTCGCCAGCCCTCAGGCGCAGCACGAAGGTTGAGCCGATTAAGCGCGATGCTGACCAACATGATCCAGAGTTTGTGGAAAAAGGGGCCGACGCCAGTGCCCGGCGCCTGCCTACTCATGCGTCGAACAGCATTGCCTCGCTAAACTCCTCCTGAAAATCGGCGCGTCCCGATAGCTCAAGATACTCGACCCGGCGTACCAGCGTAGAGGCCAGCTCCCGGGCCGAGCGCGAGAGCAACACTATCTTGGCGCCCGAGCCGGCGGCGTTGCCCACGGGGATGATCTCAGCATGGGGAAAGTGGGGGATGAGGCCGATGGCCAGGGCGCTCTCGGGCCGCACATAGTTGCCAAAGGCCCCGGCCAGATACACCCGCTGGACATCGGCAGGGGTGACGCCCAACTCCTTCATCAAGATCTCGATCCCGGCGCGGATCGCCCCTTTGGCCAGTTGCAGCTCGCGCACATCGCGCTGAGTGACGCGCACCGGGCGCCCGCCGGCGCCCTCGGCGGCTTCTACCAGCTCAAAGACGCGCATCCGCCCCTCTTGGGAGATGCGCTCGGCCAGCCTGGCGCGGCCGTTGTGGCGCAGCGTCTCGCCATCCTCCATCATGCCGGTGGTGCTGATGATCCCTGTACGCAGCATCTCAGCCACCAGGTCCACCAGCCCCGATCCACACACACCGCGAGGCGGGGCGTCGCCGATGCTGTGCCACCAGACATCGCCGTCGAGATGCACGGTGTCGATGGCCCCTTCGGCGGCGCGCATGCCGCAGCTCAAATGCGCCCCCTCAAAGGCCGGCCCGGCAGCGGTGGAGCAGGTGATCAGCCGTTCCCGCGAGCCCATAGCCATCTCACCATTGGTGCCAATGTCGATGGCCAGGCTGATGCCCTCGTCGTCATAGATGCCGGTGGCCAGCAACACGCCCACGGTGTCGGCGCCCACCCAGCCGGCGATGTTGGGCAGTGTCCAGACATGGGCCTCGGGGTGCACATCAAAGCCCAGCACTTTGGCCGGAACCTGGCGGGCGCTCATCACCGCTGGCACATAGGGCGACTGGGCCAGAGCCGCCGGACTGACGCCCAGAAGCAGATGCTGCATCGTCGTGTTGCCCACAATGGTGGCGGCCACAATATCCTGGGTAGAAAAGGGCTCGCCGGCATCGGCCACCGTCGCGGCCACGATGCGATTGAGCGCTCCGACGATCTCCTTATGGAGCGTCTCCAGCCCGCCCTCGCGCTGCGAGAACGCGATGCGCGACACCACATCGTCGCCATAGCGCGTCTGCGGATTGAGTAGCGAGGCCACGGCCAATTGCTCACCGGTCTCCAGGTCGAGCAAATAACCCACCACCGTCGTGGTGCCCAGGTCAAAGGCGATGCCCAGCAAATGCTCCGACCTCTGGCCGGGCTCGACCTGCACCACGTCGCCATCCACCTGAAGGAGGGTTACCCGCCCCTCGTCAGCACGCACCGCGTGAGGCAGTTGGCGCAGGGCGCCCAGCGTCATGTTGGCGTATGTCCCGCCCCCTATGGGCTGCGCCTCGATAAACTCGGCCCAGGCCCCCGCGAGCCGTGCGTCGTCGGCCATCTGATCCTCCAGCGTGGGCGCCGGAACGATCAGTGTATGCCGTAGAGCCCAGGGCTCTAGGGTGATGGTGCGTTGCATGCCATCGG
>SKLG01000376.1 GCA_007123335.1 Anaerolineae bacterium
AGCTGATCCACCAGGCAGCCGGGCCCCATCTGGAAATCGGGGTCGCTGAGGTCCTCGGCGCCCATGTGGTGTCGCAGGCCATCGGCGATGGGCGCATCGGGAGGCGGTGGCAGGACGTGTTGGACGTAGAACTCGCCATTGAACAGGTTCTCGTCCACCCAACGGCTGCCGCGCTCGAACAGGCTTCGGCAGCGCGATGCCATGTCGTCATCGCCGAGGTAGCGGGCCATCTCCTCAGAGGCGCGCAGCGCGGCCAGATACCATCCGGCCATGAGCGGGTTGGGACCAAAGTATTCGACGTCGAGGGTGTTGTGCTGGCAGCCCTCCATCACGCCATCCTCATCGGCGTCCCAGCCCCCTGGGATCCAGCAAAAAGCCATGGCCTGTCTGGCCTCGGGCCACAGGCGGCGCAGCCAGTCGTCGTCCCCCGAGAGCTGCCACTCGCGATAGAGTTTTGCCAGGCAGCCCATCTGGCCATCGGCGGCGGCCAGGCTGTACTCGCCGGCCCGCTCCAGCGGGAGGTTCACGCGAAAGCTCATGCAGCCGCGCTCATCGGTGGCGTGAAGGAACTCGGTGTCGCGCATCGATCGCGCCAAGTCGCCAAAGAGCAGAGCCGTGGCCTGCTCATAGTTCCACACATGGGTGCACGAGCCGTAGCAGCAGCCCTCGGCGTCGCTACATCCCTCCCAGCCAAAGAAGCGGCCGTCAGGTGTGCGAAAGCAGGTCGGGCTGCGCAGGGTGCTCAGGTTAAAGAGCGCGGCCTCCTTGACCGGCAGGGGCAAGTCGCTGTCGCAGAAGGCGCGGACGAACTGCACCGTACGCTCCTCCAACGTGGGGAGCTGCGGCGCCGCGCGCTGTGCGGCATCCCAGGCGTCGGCATAGACCGACGTATAGTAGTTGCCGATGGTGTCGGCAGCGCACGCGTCTTCGCAGGCGCAGGAGGTCGTCGGCGATGAGGACGCCGGGGTCCACGTCTGCCGGTTGGGGAAATGCCAGGCGAGAATAAAGACGATGGCGCGTTCCTCCCCGGGCGGGATGACCTCCTCCGCCGTGAGGGCGCCAGCTACTCCGCGCTCCTCCAGCGGGCCGTTAGGAGTAAGCTTGCCATCGGCGCTCAGGTCATCCCAAAAGGCCAGCAGGTCGCTGTGCCAGCGGCGCCGCTGGCTATCGGGCCAGGCGCACTGGTGCGTGCCCTGGTGTGCGGTCGTGACCAAGGCCATCGTGCCATACTGCGGCGACGCTTGGTCCAGGCCGGGGGCGCGCAACATCAGGCCGCGCAGACCCGTCGCCTCGACATAGTCGTTGCGTCCCACGGCGACCTCGCCATTTGTGCCGTCGCTCCCCAGCGTGTTTCGCAGGCTGCCGCAGACGACGGCCTTGACCGGCACGTCGCCGGGATTGTGCAGCACGTAGCGCAACACGGCGATGGGCAGGCCGCTGGCGTCGGCGTCGGCCGGGACCAGGGGGTTCCAGGCCTCTAGTCGCACCGTCAACGGCACCGCCGGGTCGCTTAGCTGCACCTGGGCCAGCGGATAGGCCACCGAAAAGCGGCAGTGGCGAAAGCGCGGCAGTCCGTGATGGGCGCCGTGTATACCGTGGGAGCCTTCATAGGGCGGCTCCAACACGCCCTCCAACACTCGGGTGACCAGGGCGCGCCCCTCCGGCTGAGCCCACAGGGCAAAGAAGGCCTCGCCGCCGCGGTGGCCCTTGGCGGGGCGGTTCATGATCTCCCAATCGCGCAGGTCGCCGCGCCCGCCCAGCGAGACGGTGCCGGTGCCGATGCCGCCCAGGGGCATGGCTATACAGCTCAGGTGCTCGCCGGCATAGTCGCGGAGCACGGGCCACGTGGGATGCAGCCGTTGGTCGTTCATCGCCCACTTCCTCCTTGGGTCATGACGCAAATCGATAGTGGACCTGATCCAGGTCGAGCCGCGCGGCCACATCGTCCGAGATGGCGTTGTTGACATCGACCAGGCTTGGGTCGCGCATGCCCACCAGAGCGACGTCGATAAAGGGGTCCGAGAGCACATAATTGAGCAGGAAACGTCCGGCGGCGAGCGGGTCGATCTGTGGGAAGGCCTGGGTGATCAGGCGCTGAAAGACGCCGCTGGTGAGAGGGCGCATGAGCACGACGCCCATCCCCTGGGCATCCGCCTCG
This sequence comes from Anaerolineae bacterium, assembly GCA_007123335.1. Classification (GTDB taxonomy): domain Bacteria; phylum Chloroflexota; class Anaerolineae; order UBA1429; family UBA1429; genus SKLG01. Next base: position 2,159 of record SKLG01000376.1, read on the forward strand.
CGAATGATACCCTGGTTGTTCTCAAAATCAGAGGGATGCTGATACATGAAATTGTAGCGCGCCTGCATCACGTCAAAGGCGTCGGAGGCGATGAGCCGCTCGACGCCCCCCGACGGCCCCTCGGTGGTAAAGCCGAGAAAGCGGACCTTGCCCTCTTCGCGGAGCTCGCGCAGCGCGTCCAGCCCGCCCTCATCGAGGATTTGGCGATCCTCGCCGCGATTGTACCACCCACCGTGAAACTGGATCACGTCGATGACGTCGGTCTGCAAGCGGCGCAGGCTGGCCTCGACGCTCTGGCGGATGGCCTCGGGGCTCCACTGCCCGCCGCTGATCTTGGTGGCCAGCACGACGCGGTGGCGATGGGGCTTGAGCGCTTCACCGATCAGCTCCTCGCTGCGGCCCTCGCCATAGCCCGGCGCCGTATCCACATAGTTGTAGCCCAGTTCCAGGGCGCGCTCGAGGGTGTCATGGGTCAGGCGTTGCGCCTCCTGGGACCAGGGGTCCCAATAGCCCATATAGTCGCGGATACCGAATTGCGCCCCGCCAACGCCGATCTCAGAGACGCGCAGTCCGGTCTTGCCCAGGACGCGGTATTGCATAGTTGGCTCCTTCCGAGTCGTGGTGATGATGGGGCCAGTGTAGCCGAGATGGTGGCTGCGGGGCAAACGCCGCGTCTTTTATCGGATGGAGGGGCGGGGAACCGAGGGAGATTGCTCCTGGGGATCTGGATACGTGTCGGCGGCTGCCTACTATGGGCAGCGATCTCCCTCCGACGTCGCACCTTTGGCGTTCTTGAGCGAGATCCTGCGCACAAGCCGCCGACCCAATGCGCGAACGCGGGCTGCCCACAACAGCGCTACGCGTCCGCGAGACCCACTGCGCATCCATATCCTCCCGGCCAGCCATGGGACGCCCCGGTCGAGGCGGATCGCCCGCTCCTCGCGGAACACGAGAACAGCGCGCCCGAGCAGGGCGCGGCGCCCAAAGGGGCCCTCCTGCTCGCGCTGAGCATCGCCCACGACATAGAAGGCGTCGTCGACCCTCCGCGCCACCCGGTGTAGCACGAGCCGCCCGGTCGCGCCGCGGACCAAGACGATATCGCCCACTTTGGGCCATGGGCACGCCTCCAACGCGATCACGTCGCCGTCGAACAGGAACGGCTGCATGCTGCTGCCGGTGGCGGTCAGCCGCACCTGCTGGCCGCGCTCTAACGCGGCACAGATAACGGGCATCAGCTCGCGACTGGGGAGGATCACGGCGCTGGCGTCCGATAGAGGGAACGCACCAGGGGGATGACAGCCGGCTCGGGCCGGCAGCGCAGGCGATAGACTGGCACTTTTGACAGCATCGCGTTAACGTTGCCTAGGGCGCGGCGCATCAGCGCCGGATCCCAGTAGGGCAGATAGGCCCGCGCTGTGAGCAGTGACGCCGCGGCTGCCGGTAGGATGGGCTCGATCCCATTCTCGGGGCCCTGCTCGATGACGACGATGCCGGCGAGTGGTGCGGCGTGGTTGAGGACGTGGCCGGCGGTGCCGCCCCAGGGTGTGCCATAGCATCGGGCGCCCTGTTCATCGGCCCGCACCGCCATGCGATCCTCGTTCATCACCAGCACCCCCGGCTCCTGGCGCCACAAGCCGGCTTGGGTGCTCTTGCCCGCTCCGGAATGGCCGAGGAAGAGGACGCCCTGCCCATTGTCATCCAGCCCAGAGGCGTGAAACATCAGCCCGCCGGTGAGGACGATGGCGGCGCGCAGGATCAGCTCGCCCGCGCTGATAGCGAGCAGGCTGCCCCAGGATGGGCCACTGCGTCGCTCCGTCAGCGTCAGGTCGTCCCAGGAGGGGTTGGCGCGCAGAACCGCCTTCACCAGGGCGGAGCGGCTGTCGCTCTGGTGGTGCAGCGCGGCCTCATAGACCTCGCCGACGCCGGGCACCGTGGCGCGATGCATCCTCCACACCACGCCGGCATCATAGATCACGTCGCCCGAGGGGATCGGGGGCTCTATGCTCTCCTGCCAGCGTAACGCAACATGGGCCAGCGGGTTGTCCGGACGGCCAAAAAAGGGGCCGAGCCGCTGCGTGATCCCCAGCTCGTCGGCGGAGAGGGGGCTGGCCAGATCGATCAGAGTGTCGGCGATGGTGATGGGGATGCTATGCGCGGCGCTCATAGCGCTCCTGGCGCGCCCGGGCGATGGTGCACAAATAGGGGATGGGCTCGGTCAACGTGCCGGTCTCTCGCGCCGACCAGGCCGGGCAACGGGCGCAATAGCCGCGCACGTCGCATGTGAGGCAAGGAGACGAGAGCGAGGAAGCATCGTCAACAAATCGCTGCACCTCTTCCCAGGCGGCGGTAAAGCCCATGCTCAGCGGGCGGGCGGCAGGCTGGACCAGATGAACACAGGGGCTCATCTCACCGCACGAGTTGACTCTAAAGGTCGCTTTGCCAGCGTAGCAGTAAAAGATCCCGTTATTGCCCAGGGACTCTCGGTGCAACGCCACGTCGACCCGCTCGTCATCGGCGACAAGGTCGGTCGCCTCCAGCTTAACGCACTGGGCGGCGGATAACCGACAGTCGCCCAATGAGGGCGGCGCGCCGTCGCGTCGCCCAAAGAGTAAATGGCCTGCCGTAAAGGACAGCCCAAGGCCGTGAGCCAACTGACGCATCGCCTCCAGCTCGCCGACGTTGCGCCGCGTGAGAGTGGATTTCAGGCCCAAGGGCACACCATGCCTGACGAGCGCCTCGATGCCGCGCATGGCGCGGGTATAGCTGCCAGGCACGCCGGTGACCGCCTCATGGGTCTCGGCGGTGGCGCCATAGAGGGTGATCTCGGTGCGGCTGGGCGGCGCCTCGGCCAGGCGGGCGGCGATGGCCTCGGTGATCAGGGTGCCGTTGCTAAAGAGAGTGAGGACAAGGCCCAGGCGGGCAAGCGGCGTATAGATGTCAAAGAAATCGGGCCGCAAGAACACCTCACCGCCGGTGAGCAGCAGGAACAGCATGCCGTGGTCGATGGCGGCGCGGGCCAAATCCAGCCATTGGGCAGGAGAGAGTTCGGCGGCGTGGTACGCCGCATGTCCCGAGGGCTGACGAACGTAGCACATGGTACAGGCGAGGTTGCAGCGCTCGGTCAGCTCAAAGGCGCCGTTGATGGGCTGGCGGCGCTCAGCGGCGCGGCTTTGCAGCTCGGCCACCAGGGGCCCGTACTCTTGGGGAAGAGGTGGGCAGGGATCCTCGGCGCCCGACAGCCGCGACGGTGCGCTCACACCAACAACCCGATCTGAGCGATCTCGTCAAGGAAGGCCTGCACGTCGGCGCGGGCGGCGTCTGGCTCCACGTCGAATTCATCGGCTACAGCGGCGGCGAGCTCGTCGAGAGAGCGCTCCTGGGCCAGCACCTCCCACAGATAGGCTCCCGTCTCGTTCAGGATGATGATGCCGTTGAGGTCCATCACCTGCGCGCCAATCGGCACGAGAAGATGCTCGCCGGCCACATTCTGCAGCACAAAATCATCCTGGCGTCTTATCGCTGCTGGGTCAAAGGACATCCGTCTTTGCCGCCTAACTAAAGTAGTTCACGCCTCCAGGTGGCTCTGGAACGGGCCATTTTTTCCACTGCATACAGCTACGACCCCTCTTGTGGCCAACAGGCCCAAAGGTGCAACTGAGCAACCTCTCCTCCAGTTGTAGGGAGACAAAGGTAGCCGTGGGTGGTACGTAGAGGCGTTTTGGCGTGGTCTTTATCACCGCAGTTTGTATCTCTCGATCCTCCATTATCCCTCCATATAGGAACACGCGCAATCAGGCAGTAATAGGACCGCTTCCTCGATGACCAATGGTATCGAGGGGCTTATCCTTACCTCTGTATAGGAACCCTTGATCGGCAGATGCGGAGATTACGTCTGATGGGGATACTTTGACTGAGGTATCGTCAACTGCAACATGCCTCAACCCTATTATAAAGGATCAAGGTTACAAACAAGTTAATGGTAGGTAGCAATCGGGTTGATTTCCGGCAAGATCGTACCATTGAGAACGATATTGTCGGCCATGCGTCAGCTCCGACCCTTGATGGCGCCGGCGGTGAGCCCCGCGACCATAAAGCGCTGGCCGAGGATGTACAGGGCGAGCACCGGCACGGACATGATCACGGCGGCGGCGCAGAG
>SKLG01000076.1 GCA_007123335.1 Anaerolineae bacterium
GCCTCTTGAGCGGGCGCCTCCGCTGGCTCGCTATCGTCCGCCTCGGGCTCTATGGGGGGCTGCTCGTTCTCTGCATCCTGAACGGCCATCTCGCCGATGGTGGCGTCGAGATTCAAGTCGTCCTGAGCGCCCTCTGGCCGTGCAAAAGGATAGAGAGGATGGGAGCGTCCGCGAAACTCGTCGGGCGATGCCGATGCTGGCACATAGGGACTCACCAGCGATTCGTCGTGAGCGTCATCCTCATCGCCTTGGAGGGCCGCAAAGCAGTGTCGACAATACTGCCGGTCCGCCGGGTTCGGGGCCTGACATGCCGGACATTCCAGCAGGGTCTGGCCTGCATCCAGGGGCATATCACACCGTTCGCAGGTTGATGTATCCTCGGCCTGTACATGTCCGCAGGATGGGCAGATGATCATGTCAGGGTGCGTCCTATTCTCCAAGGTAAGGGCGGTCTACCGCCAGCAGCACGCGCAACGCGGTGGTGATGGTGCCCAGCGCCACGCCCAGCAGGATGCCTCGAATCCCTGCCGTCACGGGGATGGCCAGCAGCCAATCGCGGATGGCCGATAGCTCGGGCCAGAGCGTCTGCCCAAAGGGAAGTTGGGTGAAGAGCATAAAGAGGCTGATGACCAGCAGGATCAGGGCATCGATGTTGCGGATGCGCAGGGCGCGATACGCGGCGCTGATGGCAAAAAAGGCCAACAGGGCGGTCATGCTGGATTGCAGCGGCGCATAGAGGTGATCGAACACCCAACGGTTGGCGGGCGATGCCGGCGCCACAATGCCGACGATCAGGGCGCCCAGCATCCCCAGGATGAGCACGCCGCTCAGTCCTCTGCGCTCCTCGCCTTTGACGAGGCGCTGGCTGTGGACGGCCAGCAGGTTCAACAACCCCAGCAGCAACCCAAAGACGGCCAGGATCGTCACCCCCTCGACCAGGATTCTGCTTGCCACAGCGGTCTCTGGGCCAGGGATAAAGAAATCGAGTAAAACAATCACCCCGCATACGACGGCGACGGCCAGGGATAGGATTCGGTTCATCGCTCCTGTCTTGCCCTTATACCCAATAGCCAAGGCTGGCGAGGATCACTCCCACCAGAATGGATAGGATGATGACGACGCGCATCAGGTCCTGAGTGACCAGGCTTCCCAGATGGGCGATGCGGCCTAAATAAGCCCCCGCGGCGAAAACGTCCTCTCCGATCACCATCTGATCCAGCGACACGGCCAGCAACGCGCTGGATGCGGGGGGCGTGGTGCCGCCCAGTTGCGCCGGGGTGTTCTTGATGTTGGTCTCGGCGATCCACAAGCCTTCTGCGCCCAGCTGGCCAAGCAGGACGTTGGCGAGGGGCTTTTCCCCGGCCAGCGTCTGCCGCACCCCTGCGGCATAGGCCAGAGGATCGGGGCCATAGAAGCGCACCGCCTTGTTGAGCGCCAGGCCCGCCTGTCCATTTTGGGCGTTGCGGCGGTGCACGATGCCCAGAGCGGCGGCGAGCACCGTGCCGTCGGCCGTGGTTCCTAGCAGGGGCCGGACCGCACCACGAGCGCGATCGGCGAGGGTGGCAAATACCGTCAGGGCGATAAAGGACTCGGCCGTGCCCACGTTGGGCCCGATGCCGCCGCTGAGCGACCCGATGCCCATGCCGAGGTGTATCGGCTTGCCGGTCTCGACCGCCTGAGCGGCCAGGTTCAAGAGTCGGGCATAGAGCCGATTCTGGCGCAGGTGTACCCGCGCGCCCTTTTTGGCTCTGTAGGTAAACAGGACGAAAAAGACGATAAAGAGCAGCAGGAACAAGAGCGCGAGCAGATCAATGTTCGCGGTGATTATCTCAAGGACCTGCATGCATCCTCCTCCAGCGCTGCCGCGTCCACCGCCGCTCCCTGGCTATGGGTCTCGATCCTCTGGAGCAAGAGATCGACATTGCGGCGATCCTGAAGCCATTCGGCATAGTGGCGCATCGATCGCCCCTGCGCGCTCGGCCCGGCGAGGGGCTCGATGACCAGCAGCAACTGACTGCCCACAAAGGCCAACGGACGCATCAGCTCCAGAAGCAGGGTGGCCGGCGCGTTCCATCCGCGTGTGATGATGGCTTGCGCCAGGTCCTCCGCCATGTCCTGCGACGTGGGCGATGTCCCCGTTGTCGTGGCGCGGTGCTGCTCGGTGGTCAAAAGTCCCCGCTTTCCTCGCCATCGGTGGTCTGCTGCTTCTGGGAGCGCTTTTTGCCGATTCGCGAGCGCAACAGGCGCGCCAGGCCATCATACAGGGTGTAAAAGCCTCTGCGCAGCATGTTCCACAGGCCGCTCTGGCGTCGTTCGATGCTGTGGATAGCCGAGGTGGCGAGTTCGCCCATCGATTGCCCAAAAAAGACATCGGTGGCGGTGGCGTGGCGCTGTAGAGCCGGTATGGCGCTCACATCGCCGATATGAACCAGGCTGCGCAGCGCGAACCAGCACAAGACGCCGTCCTCCCCATCCAGACAGGCCATGAGCGTCCGATGGCTGCGCGGGTCGGGCAGATGGCCGAGGGCCGAGAGGGCCGCGGTGGCCACCAACTCTTCATCCTCTCTGACCAGGCGGCTCAACTCGGGGATGGCCTGGGGCGAACCGATATGCCCCAGAGCCTCGGCGGCGGCTCTGCGCACCCACGCTGAGGGATCGCTCAGGCGCTGGATGAGCTGCGGGACAGGCTCTCGGTCGCCAAGTTGGCCCAGGCCGGTCGCCGCGTTGGTGCGCACCAGAGGATATGGATCGGCCAATGCCTCGGTCAAGAGTTGCACGGCCTGCTCGTGGCGCCACAGCCCCAGCGCGGTGGCCGCCGAGGCTCGCCGCATGGCATCCTCGGCATGCAATTGCTCCCCCAGGAGCGTCAGCATCTCTGAAACAGAGAGGTCAGGGCTTTGCGCCTTCCCCAGCGTGCGCAGCAGGCGCGACCGCCCCTGAAGATGGTCGGAGATGTGCGCCAACGCGGTCTCGGCCTCCCAGCGTACAAAGGGATGGCTGTCGCCCAGGTAGAGAAGCAGCTCCTCCACCGCCTGCCGGTCGGGCTGCTGGGCCAGCGCATGGGCCCGCTCCATTCGCGCCATGCTCTGCGCGTCGAAATCATGGGGCGCCGTGGCGGGCGACGCGTCGCTGTGGTTCGGCTCGCCGTCGATGGCGGTCTGATGGAGTGCAGAGGTTGCCAATGTGTTTGTCCTCACGATAAAGAAGCCGCTCCGCTCACCATGGGCAGGGCGCCTCTCGAGATTGACGGCGGCAGTATACCATGCCCAGAGACGGCCTGCAAGCCGTTTGCGCGATGACGCATTCCTCTGTCGTTGCCACGAGCGTCATCGGAGTGGACGCGGGAGGGTTGCGCCTGCGCGCGGCTTGGCGCTGGGAGCGCAGCAGAGTAAAATAGTGTGTTGCCATCGCCTTGAGGAGGATCTGCTTGAGCAAGCGCGAGTTTACCGTCGCTGAAGAATACCGCTATAACCGCTCTAGCCCGGTGCGTTGGATTCTGTCTCACGTCCTGCGCTATCCACTGTTGCCGGTGGGCATGGCTCTGGCCAGCATCGGCTCCAACGCCATGATGAGTTACTCGCGGGTGCTCGTCGGCGACGCCTTTACCTGGGTGACGCAGCCCGATCCGCTCATCGCCGACTTACTCCGGATCGCGCTTCTGGTGGTCGGGGCGCGCATTGTGGAGGCGCTTCTCGGGTTGGGGGGCAACTTTCTCGTCGAGTTCCTGGCGCAGCGCCTGGAGCGCGACAGCCGCGACGAACTCTATGTCAGCCTGCTGGGCAAGAGCTTGACCTTTCATGGCCGCCAGCGGGTGGGCGACATTATGGCGCGGGCCACCAACGATGTACGCGAGATCAACCTCATGATCAGCCCAGGGGTCAGCCTGATCTTTGATTCGGCCATGGGCGTCGTGGTGCCCCTCGTGGCCATGGCCGCCCTGCGCCTGGAGCTGGTGTTGGTGCCGGTGCTCTTTGTCGCGCTGCTGAGCATCACCTTGCGCGACTATTTGCACAAGCTGACCCCGGTATCCGACGCCATGCGCAAACAGTTTGGCGAGATGAACGCCGACCTGGCCGAGACCATCGCCGGCATCGAGGTGGTCAAGGTCAACGCTCAAGAGGAGCAAGAGCGGAAGAAGTTTGGGCGCAACGCCCGCCGTTTCCGCGACCTCTTTGTCGAGCGGGGGCGCATTCAGGCTCGCTATCTGCCCTTCCTGGTGTATAGCGTGGCCTTTGGCGCGGCGCTACTCCATGCGCTGCTCATTTATCTGCGCGGTGATGGGTTCGGCATCGGTAGTGTCATCGCCTATCTGGGGCTGTTCAGGCTCTTGCGCTTCCCGACCTTTTTGTCTCTCTTTTCCTTCTCTATGGTGCAGATGGGGGTGGCCGGCGCCGAGCGCATCCTCACGCTGCTAAACACCGAGACCGAGCTGGACGAGAACCCCGAGGGCGTGGCTCAACAGATCGTCGGCGAGGTGGTGTTTGAAGGGGTGAGCTTTGGCTATGGCGAGGTGCCGGTGCTCGAGGATGTTTCCTTCCGCGCCGCCCCCGGCGAGACGGTGGCCATCGTCGGTGAAACCGGCTCGGGCAAGACCACCCTCACCCGATTGATCAACCGCGTCTATGACGTCGACAAGGGCCGCGTTCTGGTCGATGGCATCGACGTGCGCGACTGGCAGATGGAGAGCCTGCGTTCGCAGATCTCGACCATCGAGCAGGATGTGTTCCTCTTTTCCCGCTCCATCGCCGAGAATATCGCCTTTGGCGTGGGGCTCCAGGCGCCCCAGGAAGAGATCGAGGCCGCGGCCCGCGAGGCCCAGGCTCACGACTTTATCACCGAGTTTCCCGAGGGGTATGACGACGAGGTGGGCGAGCGCGGCGTGACCCTCTCGGGCGGCCAGCGACAACGCATCGCCATCGCCCGCGCTTTTATGACCGATCCGCGCATCCTGATCCTCGATGACTCGACCAGCGCCATCGACAGCGCCACCGAGGACCAGATCCAGCGGGCGATGTATCGTGTTCAGGAGGGACGCACGACCTTTTTGATCACCCATCGCCTGTCGCAGATCCGCTGGGCCGATCGCGTGCTGGTTCTGCGGCGCGGCAGGCTGATCGATCAAGGCACCCATGAGGAGCTGATGAAGCGCTGCGACGTGTACCAACGCATCTTTGGCCGCTATGAGCGGCGCACCGCCTGACAGCGGGCAAGGAGGACTGTTTTGGGATTCATCCTCGGAGGGCTCGATACCGAGTCTTACGATCGTGAATATGGCGATATCGAGCTGTTGCGGCGCATCGTGGGCTATTTTCGGCGCCGTGCTCGCGCCATGCTCATCGTGGCCGGCAGCATCCTGCTCAACTCTCTCTTTGAGGCCGGCGTCCCGCTGGTCGTGTCGGAGAGTATCGACATGGTGGCGGAGGCGCCCGATGTCCTGCCCATTGTGTTGCTATCCCTGGGCGTCATCGTGCTCCAATCCACCGCCTGGGTGCTCAACTATATCCGGCAGAAACACTCGGCGCAGGCCATCGGCGATGTGGTGTTGGCCTTGCGGGAGGATGTGTTCGCCGCCGTCAGCGAGCACGACCTCTCCTTCTATGACGATCAGCCATCGGGCAAGATCGTCAGCCGCGTCACCTCGGACACCCAAGATTTCTCCAACACCGTCGACCTGACCATGAACCTGTTGAGCCAACTGGTGTCGGTGATGATTATCGGCGTGGTGATCTTTCGCATCAATGTGCAACTGGCGCTGATCATGCTGGCCATGACGCCGGTGGTGTTTGGCATCGCCCTCAGCTTTCGCAAGATCGCCCGCAAAGTGACCCAGGATGCGCGTCGTGTGCTGGCCAGGGTCAACGCCAACATCCAGGAATCGGTGAGCGGCATCGCCGTGGCCAAGAGCTTTCGCCAGGAAGCGACCATGTACCGCGAATTCTCGACGCTCAACGACCAATCCTATCGCATCGGCCTGATGCGCGGCATCGTCATGCGCTCCATCTTTCCCATTCTCAGCGGCAGCTTTGGGGTTGCCACCGCCGTCCTGCTCTACACCGGCGGCCTGAGCGCGCTGCAGGGGGTGCAGGCGGCGGTTCAGGATCTGCCTCTGCCGCTGGGCAGCATCTCGGTGGGGCAGTGGTATCTGTTCATGCAGGCGATGGGCTTTTTCTGGTTCCCCATGGTGAGCATCGCCTCCTTCTGGAGTCAGTTCCAGGATGGGCTGGCGTCGGCGGAGCGGGTATTCGCCCTCATCGACGCCGAGCCTCAGGTGGAGCAGGTCGATA
>SKLG01000230.1 GCA_007123335.1 Anaerolineae bacterium
CCGGGGGATTATCGTCGGGGATGGCCGCGCGACGGGTCAACGCTTGCTCAGCGGCCTCCAGAATGGGTTCGTTTCGCAAAACATCGAAACGCGCGAGGGTGCTGTCCAGCGAGGGCGCCTCGCCGGTGTCCAGCGCCTCGCCGGAGACGACGGCGATCTGGATAGGCGGACGATCGGCCAATCCGCCGGCCCAAAAGGCTTGCCAGCGACGCAATGACTGATCCCATCGCGGTTTGTCGAGCATCATTTCCTCCTACGTCAGATCCCGCGTTGTCGTCTATGACATCGAAGCCACACCATGCCGCCAACTGACATGGGGTGGCCTAGCATCCCTGGTGCGAGCACCCCGGAAGAGACAAGAGCCGGGCACCAAGGAGAGCGCTTATGGCTCGGGCATATCCAGGACCCTCTGGATATTGTCGTGCAGCTCCTGCAGGCCCTGCTCAAAGGGCACCGGCTGATGGGGATCCATCATCTTGGCCTGCCATTGCGCAGCGGCATCGGTGAACTCACAACCGCGCGAGTTGGCCGGCTGATGGATGCCTATGCCTTGCTCCAGCCTATCGACGAACCACCCATAGATAGGGTTCGCACCGCGAAGGATCGGTATGACATCGGGCCGGGTGAGGGCACCGTTGTTGCCCACCAGATTAAAGCCTACGGTTCCCTCCCGGCCAGTGATGTGTTTGATAAAGAGGTAGGCCGCCTCAGGCGCCTTGGTGCTGACATGCACATTCCAGGTACCGCCGCGAATCTGGAACGGGATATTCCCATTGTACAGAGGTAAGAACATGTTGCCCAGCTTGGCTACACTCGCATCCTGGATAGCCTTGCCGTGATTGATCAAAGACAGGAAGCCCACGTTCGACATGGTCAGCCTGCCATGGGCCCATCCCGTCTGGTTGCCGCCAGCCAGGGCACCCGGAGCCGGGGCCACCCTGTCGAGGACATAGAGGTCATAGAGCCACTTTAGCGCTTCGCGAGCGCCGTCCTCGAGGACGAGGCTCTTGGTGCCCTCTTCATTGATATACTCGCCGCCAAAGGCGCGGAGGATGGGCAAACCCGCTTCGCCAAAAACGCAGGCGATGCCATAGCGCTCAACCTCACCGGGGCCAGCGCCAGCCTGATAGAATCTGCGCGCCCACTCGCCGATGGTGTCCATGGAAATGTCATAGGCCGTCGGCTCGGGGGGCTCGATGCCCAATTCCTCAAAGTGATGCAGGTTGATGGCAAAGGCATCCTTGCCGCTCCAGCCCCAGCTCGGCAGGCCATAGATCCTTCCCTGGTAGCGCTGCATCTCGATGAACTGAGTGAACCACTCGCCGAGGTTCAGGCCATCGGCGTCCATGAGCTCGTCCAGCGGCAGGATGATGTTGGCATTGATCGCCCGCCAGAAGTAAAAGTGGGAGGGGTCAAAGGCGCAGATGTCGCCTAGGTCGCCGGCGGCGTGCATAGCGTACATCTTGTCATAGCTTTCCTGCTGGCTGACCGACACGAGGGGGCGGACCTCAATCTTGACGCTCGGGTACATCTCTTCAAACGTCTCAATGCGCTCCTCGTTCCAACCGGAGCCGATACCGTGGAAGGTGTCCCAGATCAGGTTGCCCTGGACCGCCACAATGCGCTCGGCCGCCTGGTCGACCTCGACGATCCTTCTGACTTTTCGTTCGACGACGGTCTCGGTGACAGCTTTGGGCGCGCACGCCGCCAGAATGCCGCCGGTGACGCACAGGCTTGCCGTGAGCATCTGACGTCTGGAGACTTTATGCATGATCTCGTATCCCTAACCTATCCAGTCAATAGATCGCATCTTGTCACAATCTCTTTGACGTCTAGTTGTCTATCGATCGAAGTTGGCTCGACCAGTCCTTCCTTTGACATGGTGGAGCAGCACACTCCACCGCGAAGCATCTAGTGCTTCAAATATAACCACAGCAGATCCGACAACGACCAAGCTTGTGCAACAGCGCTGGGCATCAGGAATCACCCCATACACTAGAAGCCGAGTTTCCAGGAGGATCTTATCAGAGGATCTCGACTATTAGCGATTCAAGCTTGTATATATCCGACTCAGCGCCCTATCTAGGGCCATCAGCGGGTACTCGTTTGCCGTAGATGATCTCTGGGGAGGAGTGAGCAGGCCGATCTTGAGACCGCTCGCCCTCATCCGTCGTCCGCCGCCCGTGTCCTCATAGTAGCTGTTGTTAGCAATTACTGCGCTTAGCCCGGTTTGTCCAACAGCCTCTCGCCTCTGGCGGTTGCGATGACTCAGAGCTTGAGGCCAGACATGACCACGCCCTGCACAAAGTAGCGTTGAGCAAAGATGAACACAATGAGCACGGGGATCGTGGTGATAGAGGCGGCTGCCATCAGCAGATGATCCTTGGGCTCGTTGGCCTCCATCGGCATGGTCTGGAAGAAGCGCAGCCCCACCGCTGCCGTAAACATGTGTCTGCGGTTCAGATAGATAAAGGGGCCGAAAAAATCGTTCCAGATGCCGAGGAATGTCAGGATGCCCAGGGTGGTGAGGGCAGGCTTCATGAGTGGCACAATCACCTGTACCAGAATGCGCATGGGACCGGCGCCATCGATATGAGCCGCCTCATCCAAATCGCGTGGGATGCCCAGAATGAACTGGCGCAGCAAAAAGATGGTAAAGGCGCCACCACCCAGCCAGGAGCCGATGGTCAGCGGAACATAGGTGTTGATCAGCTTGAGCCTATGAAAGAGCAGGTATTGAGGGATGAGCGTCACCCAGGCTGGGATCATCATCGTTCCTAGCATGATGATAAACCAGACGTTACGGCCCCAAAACCTAAAGCGCGAAAAGGCATAGGCGGCCATGGTGCCGGTGATCAGACTGCCCGGGATGCTGATGCCGATGATCAAGACTGTGTTCAGCATCCAGCGCGCAAAGGGCACAAGGGTAAAGACCTGGACATAGTTCGTCCACTGCGGCACCGATGGCAATAGTTGCGGATAAAATGAGCGCAGCTCTTGCCAGGTCTGCAGCGAGCTGGACATGGTCCAGTAAAGCGGGAAGGCGAACGCCAATCCAAAGACCGTCAGGAACAGATAGCCAAAAAAGCGTCCGATGTTGCGGCGCCTCCGGGCGCTGGCCCGAATGCGGGCGATCTCTCTATCGCTGAGCAGGTGCGTGGTATTGGTGGTCATCTTTACCATTCACTCCCCATAGTAGTAGACCCACTTGGTAGACAGGCGCTGTTGCATGATCGTCAAAGCGATGATGACGATGGCAAAGAACCACGCCAAGGCGGACCCATAGCCCATGTTCCAGTAGTCAAAGGCGTGCTTGTAGATGTGCATCCCAAACACCCAGGTGGCATAGGCTGGGCCGCCCTCAGTAGCCACAAAGGCGCCCTGAAAGGCCTGCAACGAGCCAATGATCGCCAGCACCGTGTTAAAAAAGATGGTGGGCGAAAGCAGTGGGAGGGTGATATGCCGAATGCGGTTCCAGGCGCCGGCGCCATCTATGTGGGCGGCGTCGTACATCTCCGCCGGGATGCCCTGCAGCCCCGCGAGAAAGATGATCATGCGCGTGCCACCGACGCTACCCCACAGGCCCACCATGGCTAGCGAGGGCAAAGCCCATCTCCGGTCACCAAACCAGGACGGCGGGCTGACGCCCATGGACCGCAGCGCGTTGTTAACGATGCCCCAATCGGGGTTAAGAAGCCAGAGCCACAGGACTACCGCCGACACCAGGGGCACCAGCGAGGGCATGAAGAAAAGAGTGCGGTAAAGCACTTTGCCCCGCACCTCCATGTTGAGCAGGATGGCCAACGCCATAGAGCCCAACACGCCGAGAGGCACACTCAAGCCGGTGAAATAGAGCGTGCGCACGAGCGAGGTGTAGAACAGATTGTCTTGGGTGAACATGCGCACATAGTTACCAGGGCCAATCCACGTAGCTGGGCTGAGCACGTTGTAACGTGTAAAGCTAAAGTACAGCGAGGCCAGGGCGGGACCCAGAAACAGGCCGAAAAATCCGATCAGCCAAGGCATGAGAAAGAGGTAGCCGTACTTGTTCTCGCGCAGCACGATCGGCGACACGCGACGCTTGAGTCGGCCGGAGGCGGAACTAGATTCCAAGGTATAGTCCATTGCACACTCCTTGAGATATATGTATGCCAGGCGGCCAGGCCAGCGTGGGCCTGGCCGCCTGGTTCGATGGCCGCTTGGACTCAGGCAGGCGGCTCATCCAGCACTCTTTGAACTTCGGTGGCCAGTCGGCTTATGCCCTCCTCAAAGGGCACGGGGCTGATGGCGTCCATCAGCGCGGCGCCATTCTGGCCGATGGCATCGGTGAACTCGCGCCCGCGAGAGTTGGCCGGGGCGTTGATCCCTATGCCGTCGCTTAGGTTGGTCAGATAGTGGCGGTAGAGAGGCATCTGCGCCATCAGCAGAGGCATCACGTCAGGCCGCACCAGCGAGGTATTGCCGCCATACATGTTAAAGCCAAAGATGCCCTCCCTGCTGGACAGGTGCTTGATGAACTCGAAGGCGATCTGAGGTATCGTACTCGATCTGGACACCTGCCACGCGCCGCCGCGGAGCTGCGACGCGATACGGCCATCCGGGCGCCTGGGGAAGAGGATGACGCCGATCCTGGCCACGTTGGGGTCCTGTACTGCGCGATCAGCGTTGATGGCGTTCAGCGACCCACCTTGGTACATGGCCAGGCGCCCCTCGGCGCAAGCCACGTCGTTCGAGACACCTTCACCCAACGCGCCAGGCACGGGAGTGAACCTCTGGTCCACGACCTTGTCATAGGTCCATCTCAGACCCCTGAGCGCCTCTTCGTCGTCCTGAAAGATGGTCTGGGTGCCCTCGGGGTTGATAAAGTCGCCGCCAAAGAAGCGGGATTGAATGGTGAAGCCGGCCTCGCCGCCCGCGAACTGGTAGCCATAGCGTTCCACTCTGTCACCCGAGGCTATGTGGGCCTTGGCGATCCACTCCTCAATCTGCTCCCAGCTAGTCTCGAAATCCTGTGGATCGGGGATATCGGTCACGCCCATCTCTTCCAGCACCAGCTCGTTCACCACGATGCTGTCGGTGCCGCTCCAGCCCCAGCTTGGCAAACCCCAAATGCTGCCCTGGTATTCACTCATTTTGAAGAATTGGTCGTAGAACTGGGTGATATCATAGTCGTCCGCCGCGATGAGGTCATCGATGGGAATGATGATGTTATTGTCAGCGGCAAGCCAAAAGTGAAAGTGAGACGGGTCGAACTGAACCACGTCGCCCAGGTCGCCGGCGGCCTGCATGGCGTACCACCTGCCATAGTTGGCCTGCTGATCGGCCACACCCATGCGCAGTTCCACTTCGACGTTAGGGTAGAGGTTCTTAAAGTTGTCCAGGCGATCCTGGTCCCACGGGGGGTTCGCGCGGAAGGTGTCCCACACGAGCGTGCCCGTGAACTCGGCCGCTCTCTCGGCCGCCCGGTCGACCTCGACGATCCGCTCAACCTCTTTTTCGACGACGATAGTCTCGCCCTCTCTCTCGACCTCGACCTCGACGATCCGCTCAACCTCTTTTTCGACGACGACCGTCTCGGTGATGACCTTGGGCGCGCAAGCCGCCAGCATGCCACCGGAAACAAAGAGGCTCGCCTTGAGCAAATGACGACGTGAAAGGGTGCCTTTCATGATCTTGTCCTCCTTAGTGAAGACTATAGGATAGGTCGCAGCTCAACACCTTTGGTACGCAGTTCCCTGCCAACAGCGGTGTCAGTTCGATAAAACCTCCCTTCTTGCATAAAAATGGGCATGAGGCCATAGGCGACGCGGAGAACAGCGTACAGGGGAAGAGCACGGATGCAAAGCAGCGTGGTTTTTGACGCGGAAAGCTGGACACACACGTGTGAAGAGGTGCGCAATTCCGATGATAAGGTTTTGTCTGTACACGCGCATTGTGTACATCCGACATGCCCCTGGCGTAATCGTTGCCCCATGATGTATGGGTGCGTCCCCCTGTGTAGAACAAAGCCAGTGTAGCATAACTCGGTGGCCCTGCCAAATGCGCAAGCAGATAATATGTTATGTGTTCTCCGCTCTGGGAACTTGATCCTCGCCACAAAGGGCCTATACTGGGACGACGTATCCACCACTCTGGAGGATTCCTGTGGACCCACTTTCGACATTGATCCTGGCGATCGGTCTGGGCATGGACTCGTTCACCGTCTCGGTGTGCGGGGGTATGGCCATGCAACCCGTGCGCTTGCGGCA
>SKLG01000476.1 GCA_007123335.1 Anaerolineae bacterium
CCCAGGCGGTGCTGGAGGATGGCAAGCCTCCCGTCACAGGCGAGGATGGGCGCAAGGCGCTGGAGATCATCGTCGCCGCCTATCGCTCGGGGGAGACGGGACAGCCGGTGGAGTTGCCGCTATAGAGCCAGGCTCCGAGAATCATAAGTCTCAGTAGATCCAAATTTATGGTCTCCGGGAGCATGATCGGTGATCCGACTTGCATACTGGTGCCAAAGACCGTGATCAACGATAGCTTTCGGACATCGCAGCCCTCCGGTCATCGCAGATTTTGGATCTACTGAGTCTCGTCGCGTCCAACACGCTGGGCGACATCGTCTGGTTCCCGCCGCGCATGAGAAACCACATCAGTTGGGGCGTTCTCTACAATATCGTTGTAGACCACATGCCCTTTGTCGAGGCCGAGAACTATGATCTGGGGCAGTTCTTCCCCGGTGTGGTCGCCTCCTCGACCTTCCAGGGCAGGCTCTACTGGATGCCCTTCCGCAATGAGGGCACCCAGCCGGTCATTGGCTACCACATCCCACTTGCTGAGGAACTGGGCATGCCAGAGCCCCATGACGACTTTACCTTTGACGAACTCATCGAGTGGGCCAAAATCGGCACCCAGGGCGACGTCTGGGGCTATGCTATGCGCGGCCGAGGGTTCAATGCATGGGCGGCGGAGCTCAAGCAGTTCGGGGTCGAGGTCATCGATGATGAGGGCGTCACGGCGTTCCCCGGCAATTCGGTGGAGAATATGAAAAAGGCCATGCGTTACTCCTGGGATCTGAGCTACACCCATGAGGTGGCTCCCAAGCCGGAGCATGGTTCCACCAGCGAGTTATGGTTTGCCCAGCGCGTCGTCGCTATCTCGATGAATGTGGGCAATATGACCGCCTGGCCCATCCAGGCCAATGTTGACCAGAGTGATGTAGGCTTTTTCTACCCGCCAGTGGAGAACAAGGGCGATCGGCGACGAAGCAACCTGAATGAGCACGTCCATGGCGTCACCCGCTCCTCCAAGCACCCCGAGGATGCCTGGACCTGGCTCAAGTGGCATTCGAGCAAAGAGTTCAACGTCGGCGGTATCCTCTCCGGTATGGTAGGCGCTGTGGGACGTCCAGATGTATTTGCCGATCCTCGTGTCCAAGAGGCCATGCCACACTATGCCAAGTTGGCTGCCATTATGCCGGACATCGAGCCGGATTGGTTTGCTCTAAACTACCGCGGAGCCGAGCTCGAGACAGAGTCCAACGTGGTTATGGAGCAGGTCATGCTTGGCGATCTCACCATCGATCAGGCAGCCCCGCTTCTGGCGGAGGAGTGCCAGCTTATCCTGGATAGGCCGCCGGCCTGATCGCGCGGCTACCGGGATCGCGGCAAAGCGCCTACCGCGAACGTTGCGATATTGGCATGATCTGACTACTCTAGGGGAGGATGTTCCGTTCCTCCCCTAGATAGGCGATAGTTCTGAAATGAATGTTTGAAACCCTGTTGGCCCCCAATTTGCGAGGCGGAGGTACTCATGTCTACGATGGCCGGCGAAGGGGCAAGGATTGCCAAAGCGCCTCTTGACTCCATGACCGCAAGGCAGAAACGTATGGAGCGGTATGGCTACTTGTTTATATCACCCTGGCTATTAGGTTTTTTTGCATTTACCTTCATCCCTATTGCAGCATCTATATTTCTTAGTTTTTCTAGATATAGCGTCCTTCGTCCCCCTGAGTTCATCGGTTTGACCAACTATCGTTATGCTCTTCTCGGTGGTGATCGTTTGATGTGGCCTTCCATAGGTCGCTCATTTAGATATGCTGTTTTCATGGTTCCCTTAGCTTTGACCGGCTCTCTTCTTGTGGCAATTCTTCTTAACCAGAAGGTCAAGGGCATCGCCTATTGGCGAACGTTCTACTTTTTGCCCACTCTCACCCCAGGTGTGGCCTCGGCCATCCTCTGGGGTTGGCTGTTGAACCCCGAGCTTGGCTTGGTCAACTATTTGATCGGCGGGCTTGGCCTGCCCACGCCCCGGTGGTTCGCCAGTCCCCAATGGGCATTGCCCGGCATCATCCTCATCGGTATGTGGGGCAGTGTGGGCGGCGGCTCCATGATTATCTTTTTAGCCGGCCTACAGGATATTCCTGTAGAGCTCGTCGAGGCAGCCGATATCGATGGTGCGGGGAGATTGCGCAAGTTTTGGAATATCACCTTGCCTATTCTCAGCCCTGTCATCTTTTTCAATCTTATTATCGGTATCATTGGTGCATTGCGTGTCTTTGAGACTGCATTTGTGGCCACTCGAGGTGGACCGGCACGGGCCACGTGGTTCATCTCCCTGCATATCTATGCCACTGCATTTGAATACTTTGACTTTGGCTATGCGGCAGCACTGGCCTGGGTGCTGGTGGTCATCATCGTGAGCATGACCGTGCTGCAGTTCCGACTCGCCAAGAGCTGGGTCTTTTATCAAGGAGCATAATTCATATGGCCGTAGCAGAAGGCAAGATGGCATCACGAGTTGAACCTCGCCCAAGAGCCTTTCACCAGAGGCCAATGCGCTATATCGTGGGTCGAGTTTTCATATACCTCTTGATTATCGTAGGCGGCGCTGTATCCATGTTCCCCTTCGTGTGGACGTTGATGAGTTCGGGCAAAAGCGTCTGGGAGCTCACGGCGTTTCCGCCGACACTCTTTCCTCAAGAGCAAATCTTTATTGAGAACTATACGCGGCTCCTTACCGAAGTACCCTTTTTGGTATGGATCCGAAACTCGGCCGTCGTGACCGGGCTCAACCTCCTTGGCGCCATCAGTTCGGCGGCTATCGTCGCCTATGGCTTTTCGCGCTTTCAGTTTAGGGGGCGGGAAGCATGGTTTTTCATCATGTTGACGACCATGATGCTGCCGGGCGAGGTGACGCTCATTCCGCAGTACCTGATCTTTCACGCCCTCGGCTGGATCGATACGTTTAACCCGCTGATCGTTCCCGCCTATTTTGGCGGAGGTGCATTCAACATCTTTTTGATCCGCCAGTTCTTTCTCAGTATTCCCAGGGACATGGACGAGTCTGCCGAGATCGATGGGGCCAACCCGTTCCAGATTTTCTTCAAGATCCTCTTGCCACTCTCCAAGCCCGTGCTCGCCACGGCCGCTGCATTGGGGTTCATCGGCAACTGGAACAGCTTTATGGGGCCATTGATCTACCTCAACTCGCCCCGCAAGTTCACCGCGACCCTAGGCTTGCGCTACTTTTCCATGGGCGCCACGGCGGCGACCATCGAGATCGGTAGTCTGCAACCCATGGAGAACCTGCTCATGGCCGGCAGCCTCATTGTCGCCATGCCCTGCCTGATTCTGTTCTTTGTGGCGCAAAAGTACTTTGTGCAAGGGATCGTGACGACCGGTATCAAGGGCTAACGGAGCTCCGTCAGATCGCCCCTCTATAGCCGAGTCCACCGCGTAGGCTTTCGGCTTGGATCGGCAACGCACTTCTCACAGGGAGAGAGACATGGAGAAACGCACTATCGGCCAAACCGATATCGAGGTATCGGCCATCGCCTTGGGCTGCTGGCCCATGGGCGGCGACTATTGGGGCGGCACCGATGATAAAGAGTCGATCCGCACCATCCACAAGGGGCTGGAGCTGGGGGTCAACTTTCTCGATACAGCGCCGGCCTATGGCCGCGGCCACTCCGAGGAGGTGGTGGGCAAGGCGCTGGCCGGCCGCCGTCAGGAGGCGGTCATCTCCACCAAGGCCTCTGGCGCGGGCCACTCGGAGCAGGCCCTGCGCGACAAACTGCAAGCCTCCCTCGACCGCATGAGCACCGATTATGTGGACGTCTATTTCATCCACTGGCCCAGCCGCGAGGAGCCGCTGGGGCCGACGATGGAGGCGCTGGAAAAGCTCCGCGGCGAGGGCATCATTCGCGCCATCGGCGTCTCCAACTTTGACGTCGAGATGCTCCAGATGGCCACCAGGTATGGCCGGGTGGATATCCTCCAGCCGCCCTACAACCTGATCTGGCGGTTCATCGAAGAGGACGTGCTGCCCTATTGCGTCAAGCACGATATCGCCATCAGCACCTACAGCAGCCTGGCCCAGGGGATGCTGGCCGGGGTCATCCGCCTCAACACTGGCTATGCCGGTGGCGACATGCGTCCGCGCAGCGTGTTGTGGAAGCCGGAGAACCTGGGCAAGTGTCTGTACACCGTCGAGCGGCTGCGTGCGGTGGCCAAGGAGTTGGACGTCACCCTGGCGCAGCTCAGCCTGCGCTGGCTCGTCTCTCAGCCCGGCGTCACCACCGCTCTTGTCGGGGCGCGCACGGTGGACGAGATCACCGAGAACGCCGGCGCCTTGGGCTGGGAGATGCCCGATGAGGTCATGGTCCAGGTGCAAGAGATCTCGGACGAGCTATACCGCTCCTTCCCCTACTACTATGACATGTGGGAGAACTGGATGACCTGGCAAAAGCGCGGTCCACAGCGAGAGATCTGATGTGAGTTGTCGGCGGAGCATCAGCTACTGATCTGTCGTTGAAGTCGTCTAGCTCTCTTCTCTCATACTAGTGCCAAATGCTTCGTTTTCCTGGCGCTGGCGTTCCCACAGACTGAGCGACTGTCCGGCTGTGGGGCACCGCCGCGCTCTCGAACGCCGCGCGCTGCATATAGGCGGCGGCCAGGTTGATGAGCGCCAGGCGCTCGATGGACGGAAGCGCTATCAACACGCGAAAGGGCGGCAGTTCCGGAGCCATCTCCCAGTCGTGGAGCGTGGTCGTTTCGAGGTGGCGATACTGACGCTCGGCGTTGGGCTGAGATATCTGGTGGGCACACCCGAGTCGGGTATTCCCACCGAGCATATCCTGATGGCTGGCTCGGTGATGATGGTAACTCCGATCATCATCATCTTCTTTCTGGCTCAGGAGTATTTCGTGCAGGGTATTGCGACCACGGGTCTCAAGGGCTAGATTTCGTTCTCGCTTGCCAGTCTGCCATCGCGCGGACCCCGTCGACAAGATGGGGTCCGCGTTTCACATCTGGCGCGTATCGTCAGGACATGCTACACTCTGCACAGATCAAGCCACACTTTATTGCCAAGCGAGGACCGCCATGTCCATTCCCATTGATGCCCACGTCCACAGCCATTTCTCCGTCGACAGCCAGGCCACCATCATGGCCATGTGCCAGGCTGCCGTCGACGCCGGGCTGAGCGCCATCTGCTTTGCCGAGCACATGGACCTGAACCCCAACGACGAGGGCTATGGCTTTTTCCGCTATGCGGCCTACTCCCACGCCATTGACGCCGCCCGCGAGGCCTTTGCCGGGCGGTTGACGGTGCTCAAGGGGGTCGAGTTTGGCGAGCCTCACCTCTACCCGCGAGAGGTCGAGTGGGCCAACGGCGAGGATCTGGATGTGATCATCGCCGGCATCCACTGGATCGACGATCGCTTTGTGGGTGACAGGACGCTACATGCGGCCTATGGCGTGGCCCAGGATCCGAGGCCGCTGTGGGAGCGCTACTATGCCGACATGCTCCATGCGGTGCGCAGCGGCGGGTTCGACGTGCTGGCCCATCTCGATCTGCCCAAGCGCTATCTGGGCAGCGGCTATGCGCAGACGCCGCTTATCGACGAGATCCTCACCGAGGTGATGAGCGCCGGCATCGTCCTTGAGATCAATACCTCACCCTTGCGCAAGGGGGTGGAAGCCTGTGCGCCTGATCTGGATCTGCTTCGGCGTTACGTGGCCATCGGCGGACGCAGGGTCACTGTGGGTTCGGACGCCCATGCGCCCAACGAGGTGGCCGCCGGTTGGATGCAGGCGGCGGGGCTGGTGGAGGCGACCGGCGTGGCGTCCGTCGGCGCCCATACGGGCAGACGCTTTCGGCCCTGGTGAACCCGAACTATGGTCAGCCGAGCGTATCTGAATCCTCAGTCGAACCATACAAGTCAGGGTAAAGGGCGTGCAGGCACTCGGGACAAAGGCCATGGGTGAAGCGCACCTGGGTGTAGCGCGTCAAATAGTCCTGGACGCTCTGCCAGTATTGATCGTCGTCGCGCATCTTGCCACACTGGGCGCAAATGGGGATAATGCGCCGTAGATCGGTCAGCTCGGTGACATCCTCCAACATCATCAAGACCAGTGTCTCGTCCTCATGGCTGAGAGGGCTGGCGCTGACCAGGAAATCCACCGGCTGGTGCTGCTGAGTAGCATCGCGACGCAGGAGCATGCGCGTCGGCTGCCGAACGGTGCTTCGGCCGGCTTGCGCACGGC
>SKLG01000560.1 GCA_007123335.1 Anaerolineae bacterium
GGCTCAGATTATCAACTATCTAAACGCCACGGGAATCGAAGTGGGCCTTCTCATCAACTTTGGCAGGGCCAAACTCGAATACAAACGCTTCACGCGAAGCAAGGATTATGAACATGGATAAGCAGGATATACAGGATATTTCCAATCTTTTATCCTGTTCATCCTGTGCATCCATGTAAATATATAGAGCAGGATGAAGCTAGGTTATTCAGGATTATGAACATGGATAAGCAGGATATACAGGATATTTCTAATCTTTTATCCTGTTCATCCTGTCCATCCATGTAAATAATAGAGGAGCATGAGGCTGAGCTTATTCGGGATTATTAACATGGATATACAGGATATTTCTGATATTTTGTCCTGTTCATCCTGTCCATCCATGTAAATATAGTGGAGGCCAACCTATGAACGAAGAGCGTTGGTTCGACGACCTGCCCGTCTTGGGCGCGCTGCCCCCGGAGGAGGCGGCGGCCCGCTTGCGCGAGGTGGGCGAGGAGGAGGCCGCGACCGCGTTGGAAGAGGCCGCCGAGGCGGCGGGGGAGGTCAGCTTTGACCGGGGCTTTCGCTGGCCCTTCCGCGACCGGCCCTGGCAGCACACCGCCCACGCCTTTGGCTACCTGGCCCCGGCCCCGCCCGGCGCCGGCATGCTGGACATCGAGAGCGCCGGGGCCATCGGCCCCGACATCACCCTGCGGGATGCCCGGCTGCGCATCACCCTCGACCACCTGCGGGTGGCCGACTACCCCGGTAGAGGCGAGCACCGCATCCTCTTTGACTTTTACGCCCAGAACCAGGTGCCGGGGACGGTGGAGCACCTCCATTTCAACGCCACCTTTCGCGCCCGCGCGGGAGAGAGCGTCGCCTCCGTGGGCCATCCCCTCTTTGTGGGCCTGAACGTGGGCGGGGCGGGGGTGGCCTTTCGCGGCTACACTGTCAATGTGCAGAACAGTGACGACGAGGCCTTTCTCGGCTTTCTCGAATCCGACACCTTTCGCCAGGGGCTGCGGCTGGCCACCACCATCCAGCCGGCCATCGGCCTCTTTTCCGAGACCGCCCTCTCACTGACCCGCAGCATTGCCACCCGCAACCGCAACGTGCCGGTGCAGGATTTCTACCTGGGCCTCGACTTTAGCAGCATCGCCAGTCGCGCCCGGCTGGCCGAGGGCTCTTACCTGGCCGTCCAGATCCCCGAGACGTTGCAGACCGTCTGGCGCTGGGACGAGTGGGTCTATGATCGGGCGGTGGGCCGCGTGGTGAACAAGGAGGACCCGACCCGGCTGGTGCCCTACAACTATATCGTGCTGGGCGTCAGCCGCTACGACGGGGACTGAGCGTCCGCCTCAACGCCGCCTCTCCCGGGAGCGCGATTGACGATACCAGCCCTCATCCCTACAATGCTCTCCACAGTTCCCTTTTCTGCATACCAAAGAGGAGTGGTTCGCATGGACACCTTGCAGGCCATCCACGACCGCCGCAGCATCCGCCACTTTGCCTCGCAGCCGGTGCCGCGCGAGCTGGTGGAGCGCGTCCTCGAGGCGACGGTGCAGTCGCCCTCGGCCAAGAACGTCCAGCCCTGGCGGTTCGTCGTGTTAGAGGGGCAGGAGAAGGAGCGGCTGGTGCGCCTGATGACCGCAAAGGGTGAGGCGCTGGCCGCCGCCGGCGAGGGCACCGGCAGTCTGCTCGGCACCTGCCGGGCCATGGCCCAGGCCCCTGTGGCCGTGGTGATCCTGAACCAGGCTCCTCCGGCAGAGGTGCCGCCCGAGTTCCACGAGGACTGGCACTTTGTCATGCTCCAATCCACCGGCGGCGCGATCCAGACCATGCTGCTGGCCGCCCACGCCCTGGGCCTCGGCAGCCTCTGGATCTGCGACATCCTGTTCGCCCACGACGAGGTGATGGTCTGGCTGGGGTGCGAGGGCGAGGTGTTGGTGGCCGCCGTGAGCCTGGGCTATGCCGACGAGGCGCCGGGGCAGCGGCCGCGCAAGGGGTGGGCGGAGGTCACCCAGTGGCTTGGTGCGCCATCCTCCCAAAGGTCCCCCAGCGAGGCTTGACGGATTAGCGAGACGTCCGTCGGGGGACCTTTGGGAGGTAAGGTCCAGAGCCATTGTGCACACTTGGCAGATTATGGGTATACTTGTGCCAAGAGTATACGGAGGAAAGCCGATGAGCGAGATCATTTTTATCGTAGAAGAGGCCGCAGAGGGCGGGTATACCGCCCGTGCTTTGGGGCCATCCATCTATACCGAGGCTGATAGCCTGGAAGAACTCTACGACATGGTGCGTGACGCCGTGCGTTGCCATTTTGACGAGGACGAGCGGCCCAAGATCGTTCGCCTGCATTTTGTCCGCGAGGAGCTCATCGCCGTATGAGGCTCCCGCGAGACCTGTCGTGGGAGGAATTGGTCAAGGCGTTGTCCCGTCTGGAGTATGTAGTTACGCGCCAGACAGGGAGCCATCTCCGGTTGACGACGCAGCGGAAAGGGGAACATCACGTGACGATCCCCCGCCACCCATCGCTGCGAGTGGGCACGCTGTCCGCGATTCTGAACGATGTGGCGGCCCATGTCGGCATGAGCCGCCAGGAGCTGCTGGAGCATCTGTTCGGCCCCCAACGATGACGCATCGCCCATCTCCCAAGAGTTCCCCTGGCACGGTTCGTCAGAGAACCTTGGGAGGAGAGCAAAGGCTCATCTTTCGAAAGGAGCAGGATCATGGAATCCAAGATCGTCTACTTTGACCAACCCGGACCGGAGAACACCGCCGCCGTCTTTGACCTGGTGGACGAGGCCATGGCGGAGGAGGGGATCGCCAAGGTCATCGTCGCCTCCACCCGCGGCGACACTGCGAGCTATGCCATGGACCGCTATCAGGGCAAGGGAGTGCGCCTCATCATCATGCCCCACCAGTATGGCACCCGCGAGGAGCAGCGCTTTCCCCAAGAACTGGTCGAGCGGGCCGAGCGGGAGGGGCATGTGGTCCACTTTGGGACGATGCTCTTTGCCATAGGGCGGCTGTTCGGCTTTTCGGCGGGGAGCGCCGTGGCCGACTTTTTACGGGTCTTTTGCCAGGGATTCAAGGTCTGCGTCGAGCTGGTGTTGATGGCCGGGGACGCGGGGCTTGTGGCCACGGGGGAGAAGGTGATCGTCGTCTCGGGCACCGGGCGCGGCGCCGATACCGCCATGATCGCCACGGGCGCCGATACGTGGAATCTGAAAAAGATGCACATCTCGCGCATCCTGTGCAAGCCGCTGTAGGAGAGAGGACAAGCGATAGGAGGTGTTGACAACGATGACAAGCAATCTCTCTATCGTCAATTATGACGAGGCCAAGGTGCCGGCGTACACCCTGCCCGACCCGCTGATCTGCGCCGACGGTGCGTCGGTGACCGACGCGGAGCAGTGGCTGACCGTGCGCCGCCCCGAGATTCTGACCCTTTTTGAGGAGCACGTCTATGGCCGCGCCCCGGCCCGCCCCGCCGACCTCGCCTGGGAGGTCACCTCGGAGGACCGCGAGGCTCTCGCCGGGTTGGCCACCCGCAAGGAGGTCGCCATCTGGTTCGCCGGCCGCGAGGGGCCGCGCATGGATCTGCTCCTCTACCTGCCCAACCACACGATGGCCCCGGCGCCGCTCTTCCTGGGGCTAAACTTTTACGGCAACCACACGGTGCACCGCGATCGGGGAATCACCCTGTCGACCCAGTGGATGCGCGACAATGAGGCGTATGGCGTGCGCGACCATCGCGCCACCGAGGCGTCGCGGGGGTTCGGCGCCGGCGCCTGGCAGGTAGCGCGGGTCGTGACCCGTGGCTATGGGCTGGCCACCGCCTACTATGGCGATCTCGACCCCGACTATGACGACGGCTTTCGCAACGGCGTGCACGCCCTCTACCCCTCGGACGGCGGCGAGCGGCCTGGCGACGCCTGGGGCGCCATCGGCGCCTGGGCCTGGGGGCTGAGCCGGGCGATGGACTATATCGAGACCGACGCCGATGTGGATGACCGCCGGGTGGCCGTCATGGGCCACTCGCGGCTGGGCAAGACGGCGCTGTGGGCCGGCGCCCAGGATGAGCGCTTTGCGGCGGTGCTGGCGGTGCAATCGGGCTGCGGGGGCGCGGCGCTGTCGCGACGGCGTTTTGGCGAGACGGTGGCGGCCATCAACACCACCTTCCCCCACTGGTTCTGCCGTAATTTTTGCCAATACAACGACCGCGAGGAGGCGCTGCCGGTGGATCAGCACATGCTGCTGACCCTGGTGGCGCCGAGGCCGCTGTACGTGTCCAGCGCGGCCGGCGATCGCTGGGCCGATCCCAGGGGCGAGTTCCTGGCCGCCCGCCACGCCCACCCGGTGTACACGCTGCTGGGCACTGAGGGCCTCGCCGCCGACGACATGCCTCAGCTCAACCAGCCGGTGATGGGCGTCATCGGCTACCACATCCGCCCCGGCGAGCACGCGGTCACCGCCTACGATTGGGAGCGGTATATGGATTGGGCCGACTCGCGCTTTTAAAAAGCTCCCTCGCCAAGGCCTGCCTGGCAGAGATGGACGGGTAGAAAAGAGATCGGCGGTGAGGGGCTCGACCTTTGATCAAGATCAACCACGCCGCCCACTGGCGACGGGTCGATACAGCGCATCCGTATCTTCATGCGCTCGGTCAGGGGGCGCTGACAAGACGAAAGGAGCGAGATAGGGTATCTCGCTCCTTGGCGACTCTACTAACCAAGTACCGGACATGTATCTATCCGGTAAAGGCCTGTACGCGCCCTGATATTAAATGCCCGGAACGATCGCCGTGCCGATGAGCAGCGAAATGATGAACAGCACGAGGAAAACAAAGAACAACACCTTGCCGATCGTCGCGGCTGTACCAGCGACGCCACGGAAACCAAAGAATGCTGCAACGAGGGCAACGATAAAGAAAAAGATCGCCCAACCTAACATGTTCATTACCTTCATTACCTCCTTCTAGTCCACGATGAGGCGCATGGCACATCTCATCGCTTCTACAGCCACTTATCAAAAGAGCTTATTCAGATTGGCCCTCTATAGATGTGGCTCCGACAGACGCACTATTTACAAGTTTCTATTAAAAAAGAGCTTGTAGAGGATGGATGGGGGTGCAATCTGATGGAACGCGTTGGCAAAGGGGTGATAACAATCCCCAGTCCTACATCCACGCTGCTCAATCCTCCTCCTCATCTCACTCTACAAGCTCTGTTGTGTAATGTGCCATGATCGATTTTATGGCACATTATTCAATTACGACCGATGGGCCTACCAGTAAACCGGCTGGTCATAATAATCGTAGATTCTGGTCATTTCCTCTCGGTCGTAGACACCCGGCCAATTGTCCTTGTCAAAGCCAGGCGCGTTCTCCAGGCGCTCTTGGGGCACATCGAGCACGAACCGATGGTTCTCTGTGTCTAGTTGGAGCGCACTCCAGGGTACGGCAAAGAGCTTGTCGCCGATACCCAGGACGCCGCCAAAGGAAAGCACGGCGTAGGCGATGCAGCCTTTATCCAGATCGATCATCAGATCCTCAACATGGCCCAGATTCTCGCCCATCCCATTAACTATGTCGTCACCAACGATTGATGTGGATGATAGCCCCTTCAGACGAGGATCTGTGCGTTCCATGTGACCGCGCTCTGTGGTTCCATGACTCTTTTCCATCATGCTCCTTTCATACCGATCAACCAATCCCCTTAACATCCTTGCAGCCTCTATTCAACATCGCGTCTCTCATATTTCACACGGCCGCTTACATCGTTCTGAAGATATAATAATATAGGTGAAGGTTGATAGAAGGTGGCCTGGGTTGCATATGCTGACGTAGAACGTTGGTAAAGGATGGCGTGGCCTCTATCCAAAGAGTGGTCAGGATGGCCCGTGGACGCGTCAACTCAAATGATAATCTTACCGGCCCCTCCCGGTCTCTCTGCAGAGCTTGACGGATAGACGAGAGCCTCGTTGGGGATCTTGGGAGGGGGAAGGCCAAGTTGACCAGCCGCCCCACACGCTGTACGATTCCCCGAATGACGCGACAACCACCATCGAGGAGTCTATAGCGCATGAAAGTATCTATCCCCGACGTGATTCCCCCGCGCTGCCTCTTGATCGGCGTCATGCTCGCCTTGCTTTTCGTCGGCTGCAAGCCGCTGACGCCCACGCCGACGCCCACCACTGCGCTTGTGGAGGCGGCTCTGCGCATGCCCAAGCCCACCTTTACGCCCCTGCCGAC
>SKLG01000582.1 GCA_007123335.1 Anaerolineae bacterium
AGCCGGGAGCGCCGAGCGCCAGCTCGGCTCCCCGCCTTGCCGAGCTGGCGCCCGGCGCTCCCGGAGAAGAGGAGAGATCCATGAACAAGCCTATACTCGCCTTTACCATGGGCGATGCTGCCGGCATCGGCCCCGAGATCGTGCTCAAGGCGCTGGCTGCCCCAACATTATGGGAGCAGTGCCAGCCAGTGATCATCGGCGATCCGGCCATCTTGGACCAGATCGACGCGGGCGCTGTGCCCAACCCCGTGGGCTCCGGCTTGACTCTCCGGGAGGTGGACGCGCCCTCTGCCGAGCCGCCGGATTATCCTGTGGTAGAGGTATTCTGTCCGCCAGAGGCGCGTCTGGGCGAGGCTGAGTGGGGGCGCCTGGACCCGGCCTATGGCGCTGCTGCCGCGGCCTGTCTGCGCACCGCCTACGAGTTCGCTATCGCCGGACACGTGCAGGGGGTGGTCTCGGCGCCCTTGAACAAGGAGGCCTTTCATCGCGCCGGATATGACTATGACGACGAGCTCAAGTGGCTGGCCGCGCTGACTGACAGCCCCAACGCGCTGATGATGGGCTTGATGCACGAGGTGTGGACCGTCGCCGTGGCCGAGCACGTGGCCTTCTCCGCTATTCTGGACCATGTCAAGCAGGCGCGCATCCTGCGCTATATCCGCGCCATGCATGGTGTGTTGAGCGATCTCGATGCTTCGCATCGGCGAATCGCCGTGGCGGCGCTGAACGTCCACGGCGGCGAGGGTGGCCTGTTCGGCCGCGAGGAGATCGACGAGATCGCCCCGGCGATCGAGGCGGCGCGATCCGAGGGGATTGAGGTGAGTGGGCCGGTGCCGGCGGACATGGTCTTTGTCCAGGCGCTGGCCGGCCGCTTTGATGGCGTAGTGGCCATGCACCACGATCAGGCCAACATCGCCCGCAAGCTCCAGCCCATGTCGGCCGGGGCGACGATCTTTGTGGGGCTGCCAGTCTATGGCGGGACCACGGCTCACGGGACGGCGTTTGATATCGCCGGTCAGGGAGTGGCCGATCCGGGTAGCCTGATGGCCGCGGCGACGACCGTGGCGCGGCTGGCCCAAGGCGTGGCCAGCCGCTAAAACTTCCGTCACCATCGATCCCGTCAGGCGGCGATTAGTCTGGCAGGCGTAGGGAATCGTTCGTCTGCTGTTGCCAGCGTCGTATCTCGTCCTGGAGCGCTGCGACGGTCGGCTGGTGCTCGCTGCGTCCCGCCAGGTTGGTTGTCTCCCCCGGATCGGCGCGCAGGTCGTACAGCTCGCGGTGGCCGCTCTGCCACCAGACGTATTTGAAGCCCTGGGGCGTGATGATGCCGCGGGCGGGATCGCCGCGCATGGCAGCGCGGATGCGCTCCTCGCTGGCGATAGCAAGCTGTGACTCTAGGATCTGACCCTTGCGGATGGCGTGTCCCCAGCCGTCGTTGCCGTTCCACTCGATAAAGACGTTCTCCTGGGCCAGAGGCGCCTCGCCTCTGAGATGGGGCAGCCAACTGGCGCCCTCCAGGTGATCCGGCAGCGGCATGCCCAGCGCGTCGAGCAGCGTGGGTACCACATCGATCTGGCCCACAGGCGCGGCGATGTGCTGTCCCGGCTGGGTGACGCCGGGGATGCGCAGCATCAGCGGCACCTTGAGCGCCTCCTCAAACATGACCGCCTTGGCCAACAGCCGATGGGCGCCCATCATGTCGCCGTGTTCGCTGGTATAGACGATGATCGTGTCGTCCTCCAGGCTACAGTCGCGCAGCGTCCGCAGGATGCGCCCCATATGGGTATCGACCTGACTGACCAGCCCCCAGTAGTGGGCAATGATGCGTTGCCAATCCTCCTCGGTCTTGAGCGGCTTGCCCTCGAATCCCCACTCTGCTAACCCCGCGTAGAGCAGTTGCGCCTTGAGCCACTGATCTTCCGTGGGGGGATGGTCGAAGTTGGGCGGCAGCGGCATCTCCGCAGGATCATACTGATCGTCGCGCGGGCCGTGCAGGGGAAAGTGGGGCTCTAAAAAGTTGACATAAAGGATGAAGGGCTGATCTTGGCTCTCCTCGATGAAGCGGATCGCCTCGTCGGCGACATAGGCCGGCTTGCTGACCTCTTCGGGGAAGGTGGCCGAGTGTTCGCGGCTGAAGTAGCGAAAGCCATCGTCGTAGGCCGCGTCAGGCTCAAAGCCGCGCTTGATCAGGAACTCGTGGTAGGTCGAGTGACGGCTCAGATCGCGGCCAGGGCGATAGTGAGGTCGGTACTGATCCTCGATGCTGCGCCACTCCTGAAAGCCGTGCTGGGGGAAGACCTCGTCGCCCAGGTGCCACTTGCCAAAGTGGGCCGTGCGATAGTCGGAGAAATCGCCCAGCTCCGGCAGGCAACCGATCTCTGGCGGCAGGGCCAGATTGTTGCGCACCAGGCCGCTGGTGTGGGGATAGAGGCCGGTGAGCAGTGAGGAGCGCGAGGGCGTGCACACCGGCTGGGTGACATAGGCGTGGTCAAAGATCACACTCTGCGCGGCCAGGGCGTCGAGATGGGGCGTCTCGATGCCGATGTTGCCATAGGCGCCCAGGGTGTTGGCAGACTGTTCGTCGGTATAGAGAAAGAGCAGGTTGGGGCGAGAGGGCATACGGAATCTCCTTTCGTCAGGAAGGCGATGGTCTCCGCCCGGCCCACCTCCTCAAAGGGAGGTGGGCCGGTGCGTAACCCTACGCAAGATCCTCAGCCCAGTAGAGCTGGTCGTTGAGGCGGACGAGGTTCTTGGGATTGTCGTCTAGCACCTGCCCAAAGGTCACCTCTTGCACCTCACGAACTGGGCCAGGGGCGTTGCTCCGGTGGGCGGCCGCTCGCGCCTCCCGCTCGGTTGAGTAGGCGATCCACTGGCCCCGATCATCGCGGAAGGCGTACATCTGTCCGCTGGTCGGTGTGTGCACGTCCACGTTGGCATCGACAAAGGGGCGAATTCGCGCGTCGGTCGCGCCATGCTCCTGCAGGAAGGCGATCCACGCATTGTACATGCGCTTGGCCACCTCTGGCTGCTCATCGATGACGTTATGCTCCTGAGCGGGATCCGCCTGTAGATCATAGAGCTCCGAGGGCAGGCCCTTGGGCGCGCAGATAAAGGCCCAGCGGCCATCGGTCACGGTGCTGGGCTCGACGATGCGGTCGGAGCCCACCCAGCCGTCGAACACGGCGCCCTCGGTGGGCATATAGGTCGGATCGCTGGCGGTGGGCGGGAAGCGGCTGGAGAAGGCGTACTCGTGTAACGTCGTGCCGTCGCCGCTCACCAGCGACCAGAATGACTTGCCCTGGACATCCGCCGGCGGGGTGAGGCCATAGAACTGGAGCACCGACGGCAGGATATCGGTGGGCTGCACGATCCCTTGCACCCGCTCTCCGGCGCCCAGCCCCTCAGGATGGTGCACCAGGAGCGGGATGCGCGTGGTGATCTCGTACAGCCTGCCCAGTTCGGCGCCGGGCTTACCCTGCAGATTGTGCTCGCCAAAGAGGTGGCCGTGATCGGTGGTCCAGAGGATCAGCGTGTTCTCGAACAGCCCCAGGCGCTCGGCGAGGTCCAGGAACTGGCCCATCCAACGATCCACCA
The DNA here is from genome assembly GCA_007123335.1 of Anaerolineae bacterium. Lineage (GTDB taxonomy): Bacteria > Chloroflexota > Anaerolineae > UBA1429 > UBA1429 > SKLG01. The sequence goes on from SKLG01000582.1 coordinate 3,595, forward strand.
GCGTCACCTGGCCGGCGTACAGCGCCTTGGCGTTGGCCAGCTCCTCGGGGCTCATGTAGGTCGGGCGGCCATACTCCGGATACTGCATCTGGTCGCCGTCATAATCGGGGTTGGCATATCGCTGATAGTCGTACCAGGGGCAGTCAAAAGGCTCATGGGGATCCCACATGTCGATGTAGAGGAAAAAGGAGTCGTGGGCATAGTTGGTCTCCAACCAGTCCATGGCCGTGGAGAGGGTGCGCCCTACGCAGAACTCACGCTCGTACTGGCGGCCATAATGGTTACGCAGGTAGCCCTCCATGCTGGCCACATTCTTGACCTTGTGTGGCTGCGAGGGCAGGCGGATGGGCAGCCTGGGGTCGGTGATCCAGGGATCGCCCTTTTGGCCGTGCACGAACTCGATCCCCTTAAAGCCCCGGGTATAGTTGTAGCCGTTCATGCCCAGCATCGGCGTGTCCCAGATCATCTGCGTGTGCACGCCCTGCTTGGCCAGCATCTGGGCCATGGTCACATCTCCCGCGTCGAGGGGTTGCCAACCGCGATAGGGAAAGCCGTAGCGGCCGGTGGCAATGTCCCAGCGGTTGGGGACGGTGGGATACGAGGCGATGTAGCACTGCTCAAAGGTGGCGGCATGCTCGGCAAAGCGATCGAGGTAGGGGGTGTGGATCCAGGGGTTGCCGTAGCGGCCCAGGTGGTCGCGCCGGAAGGTGTCGTTCATGATGACGATGACATTTTTGCCCATGAGGCTCCTCTCGCGTTACTCGTTGTTGATGTTGGGCTGTCCGTGGCTCGTGTGCCTTTGTCCTATCACACAAGGGGTGTGGCTGTCAAGGCGGACGAGAAGCGCCGAGGGAGTGTGCAGCGTCGCGTGCGACGCGGTTGAATGGTATGAGACAGAAAAGCATGCCCGGGGTACCCAGGAAGCGAGGAGGGCTTCTCGATACTTCATCCTTCGAAGGTGCAATGCCGCGCCGTGTGCACGAGTTCTACATAATTCCAGTAGCTCTGTTCGGTAAATGGTCTCTGGTATGGCGCAGCTGCAGGGGCCAAGATCAAACCGCCTCCCGCAGCTCCTTCATCAAGTATGCGCGTGCATTCCCTCTGTACCTCAGTTCGGTTCCCACGGAAGAGCAAATCCATTGGCACATTGCCGATGATCGTGATATGATCACCTACTCTGCGCTTGGCTTCGGCAAGAGTGATGTCACCTGTAGGTGGTTCTTCCAGAGGGTGCAGGCCGTCACAGCCGATTTCGACAAAGCAATCTAATACGCTGGCCAGTTGGCCATGGCAGTGCAGAATGACTAGGCAACCATAGCGATGCATCATGTTAATGAGAGGACGGTCAAAGGGCACAACAAACTCACGAAATAGATGGGGCGAAAGGAGGGGCAGGGTGGCGAATTCGGGCCCAGAGATCATGAATATTGGACGGCCGCCAGCCTCCAGAATAGCTTGTACATAGGCCTGAATGCGCTCTGCTGCGAACTCGATAAGTCTTAAAACCTCGGATTGACGTGTTGCACACCAGATCGCAAATTCCTCTGGGTCAAATGCTGAAGCGATGACCTTGAGAGCATCAGGCACCCAATGACTGACAGCCGCTCGCTCTCCTATGTACGCTTGTTGGCCCTGCAGTGAGGCTACGTCGATCTCAACTGGCTCATAGGGGATTGAGAGGAATGCATATACATTCTCCTCGGTGCGCAGATAGCGTTTGGCTCTCACAGAGCCACCAGACTCTGGAACAGCTGCCACTATCTCCGTCAGATCACCAGCTGGCGTATGAATGGTCCTGCATGTAGCCTTTCTGCCCTCGTGAATTATTGAGTTACTTTCAACCCAAGCTGCGCTCCAGAGAAGAATAGGTGCGTTCAGCCTTGCTCCCAGTGTGCCAAAGACTCTGTATGACTGCGAGCATAGAGTGCCAGGCGATGATAGAAAGGCCCCTCTTGACGCGCAAAGGACACAAAGGGGTCCATATTCCAAAAGTGCACCGGTTGGCGATCAACTGGCTCTCGACGAAGAGCAGCAATGAAGCGCTCTCGAGGCGACATCATAGCCATGACTGACTCCTCTGAAGATAAGCACACTATAGCGTCGCCAAGCGCTGCTGCTGGAACCGGTCTCAGTCCCACTCGGCGCCCCAGCCAGCGCCGTCGGGCGGCGCGATGCGCCCCTTCACCGGCACTGGCAGGTTCAGCAGGCCGATCTCCTTGCCGGCGAAGTCGCGCGACCCATTGGAAAAATACTCGTAATAGCTGGCATTGCCCAGGCAGCAGACGAGGTGGGCATGCACCAGCCCAAAGAGCCCACCGGGGCCGTTCAGCTCGATGTTGGCGTCGTGCAGCTCGGCCAGGTGGGCCAGCCTGAGCGTCGCCGTGACGCCGTGGCGGGCGTTGCCGCGCAGCCAGTCGGTGGTGCCGGATAGCAGCCACTGGGCGCTGAGGGTCAGGTTGTGCATCATCGACTCGGCAAAGCCGACGATCATGTTCAGCGGGGTACGCAACTCATGGCTCACTCGGGCCACAAAGTCAGCCTTGAGCTTTTGCGCCGCCTCGGCGGCTTCGCGGGCCTGATCGAGCTTTTGGGTAGTCAGCACCAACTGGCGATTGAGGTGGGCGGCGTTATCCAGCG
>SKLG01000085.1 GCA_007123335.1 Anaerolineae bacterium
CGCTCGCAGATCGTCGTGCGCCTGCTCACCTGGGATGCCGACGAGGTCATCGATGAGGCATTCTGGCGTCGGCGGCTTCAGGCGGCGATGGCGCGCCGGCAGGCGTTGCGGCTCGACGAGGCCACCACGGCCTATCGCCTGGTATACGCCGAATCCGACGGGCTGCCCGGCCTCATTGTCGATCGCTATGGCGACTGGCTGGTGATCCAGCTTCTGACGTTGGGGCTAGAGCCCTGGCGCGAGACGCTGGTCGCGCTGCTGGCTGACCTTATTTCTCCCCGCGGCATCTATGAGCGCAGCGACGTGGATGTGCGCGAACACGAGGGGCTGTCGCCGAGGGCGGGCCTCCTCTATGGCGAGTCGCCGCCGCCGCAGATGGAGATTCGCGAGCACGGGCTGCGTTTTGGCGTCGATCTGGTGGGTGGCCACAAGACCGGCTTTTACCTGGACCAGCGCGACAATCGACGGCTGGTGGCCGAGTTCTGCGCCGGCGTCGAGGTGCTCAACGTCTTTGCCTACACCGGTGCCATGGGCGTCTATGCGGCGGCGCATCCCGTCGCTGGCGGTGTCGGCGGGCAGGGCGGCGCTGCGCGCGTCGTGCATCTGGATAGCTCTGCCGAGACGCTGCGCATCGCCGAGGAGAATGTGGCTCGCAACCCGACGAGCGCCGTCCACGAATATGTGGAGGGCGACGCCTTTCAGGTGTTGCGCGCCTACCGCGACGCCGGGCGCCAGTTTGACGTCGTGATCCTCGACCCGCCCAAGTTCGCCCACTCGCAGCGCCAGGTCCAGGCGGCGACGCGCGGCTACAAGGACATCAACATGTTGGCCATGACCCTGCTGCGGCCGGGTGGCATATTGGTCACCTTCTCCTGCTCCGGCCTGGTGAGCGAGGATCTCTTCCAAAAGGTGCTCTTTGGCGCCAGCGTCGATGTGGGCCGCGAGGTGCGCATCCTGCACCGCTTGGCCCAGGGCGCGGACCACCCGGTGCTGCTCACTTTTCCAGAGGGAGCCTACCTCAAAGGGTTCCTCTGCTGCGTCGAGTGACCGGCTTGGCTGGTCACCACGCATGAAGACAAAATTCGCGGAAATTGGGACTTGAAATCTGTCTCGAAATCCTGTATAATAATCCCTTGTATGCCTAAACTGCATAGATGTCGCGGCGCGTTGCAGCGCCGCTTGCCCTATTCTCTGTTCTAGAAGATAGGCCTCATGGGCTTAATATGCAAGACGTACTGTTTTAGTCATGGGAAATGCAGAAAAAGTTGGCTAGACTTGACATATATGCCATTTTCTGATATAATGGGAACATAAAGAGGAACGTACTCGTATTACACATGGAGACGATTGGATGGCTTGAGCGCTCGGATCCACCGAAAGCGCACATTCCAGCACATATTTCGTGTAATCAAGAAGCCGCCGGTGGCCTCGCCTCGGCGGCTTGTTTTGCCGAGAATACTCATTGTGCACGCGAGTGCACGGGAAGCATAGATCGGATAGGTGACAGATGGCAAGCGTAATGACGACCAATATCAGTGACAAGGAGCAAAAGGCTCGTGAGGCCCTCCTGGCCAAGGCCGAGGAACAGGGTTTTCTGACCCTCGATGACCTTATGGAGGTCTTTCCAGAGGCCGAGGAGAATCTCAGCGAGCTTGAGGATCTCTTTATCTACCTCAGCGAAGAGGGCATCCAGGTTCTCTATGATAGCGATAGCGACAAAGAGGATGCTCAGGATGAAGAGGATGAAGATGACGAGGAGACCAAATCCAAACCGAGGCCTGCATCCACGGGCAATCTGAGCGACATTGCCAGTGATGATACCATCAGCCTCTATCTCAAGGAGATGGCCAGGGTCCCGCTGCTCACCGCCGAGGAAGAGGTCTCTCTGGCCAAGCGCTACGAGCGCGGTCGCAAGGCCCAGGATCGGATGAATCGTAACGGCGACCTCTCTGAGGACGAAAAGGATCGCCTGTACGACACGGTGATCGATGGTGAGGATGCTCGTGATCATCTCATCAAGGCCAACACGCGCTTGGTGGTAAGCATCGCCAAGCGGTACCTGGGGCAGGGTGTGCCTTTCCTCGATCTCATCCAGGAGGGCAATCTGGGCTTGATCAAGGCCGTGCAAAAGTTTGATTATAAACGCGGCCACCGCTTTAGCACCTATGCCACCTGGTGGATCCGCCAGGCCATCACCCGCGCGCTGGCCGATCAAGGTCGGGTGATCCGCTTGCCCGTGCATCTGAGCGATCGCATCCGCAAGGTGTATCAGGTGGCCCAACAGCTCGAGCAGGATTGGGGACGCCAGCCCACGCCGGAAGAGATCGCCGAAGAGCTTTCTCTGCCGCCGCAAAAGGTGCAATGGATGCTCAAGGTGTCCCAGCGCCCTCTCTCGCTGGAAAAGCCGGTGGGTGAGGAGGAGGACAGCGAGCTGGGCAGTTTCATCCCCGATGATGAGGCGCCCACGCCCTCTGATTCCGCGTATCAGGATCTGCTCGAGGAAAAGCTGGATGATATCCTCACCAGCCTGACGCCTCGCGAGGCGCGCATTCTGCGCCTGCGCTTTGGCCTGTACGATGGGCGCAGCTACACCTTGGAAGAGGTGGGCCGCAAGTTTGGGCTGACGCGAGAGCGTATCCGTCAGATCGAGCACGAAGCCCTTGACCGGTTGCGGCACCCCAGCCGTAGCCGTCAACTGCGCGACTATTTGGTCTAGCCCAAGCCCTACCCGTCCTCAAGCGAGGGAGCGGAGCCATCCGCCCCTCGCTTTTTCGTTCCTCTAGAAGCCACGAAAGAATCCTACCCTGCCCGTATCCTTTGCCAAACTGGAGCGTCATATTCGGCGAGAAGAAGGGATGTCCTTATGCTATGACCTCCTAAACTCAAGAGGCCTTGCCACGCCTCGGAACGCTGGCAGTTATCCATTGATATATCAATAGGCTCTCGATACGATGCTGCTCACTCAGCCATCATGGCCCATATGCGGGCTACAGCTATACGCCATGACACGGTGCGAAGGAGGCCATATGAATGGATGGGAACCACAGCGGACTATACAGCTCCGATCAGAGCATGGTCGTTTGCGCGTACTGCTTCTCGTCGCCCTCTTTTTGGGTGTTGCCCTGGTCCTCTCTGGCGCCTGGGTCGCTGCCGAAGTAGGGCCCACATCCCGACGTTCCGCTGCCTCTCTGTCGAACGTCGGAGGCTCTGGCACTCAGGTGGGATTGGACCCCTCCAGCGCACATCTTGAGGTTGGCGCCACCCAATTCGTGAGCGTGACGATTACCGGCGTGACCGAACTCTATGGCTTTGAGTTCGACCTGGGGTTCGATCCGGCGGTCATCGCTGTCCAAGAGGTGGAGGTCGGGGATTTCTTGAGCCCCGACTTTGTTGTTGCACGCACCTTCGACAACACCGCTGGCCTGGTCAAGGTAGCCATCACACAACTGTCGCCCTCCAGCCCCAAGACGGGGGATGGGATATTGGCCACCATCCTCTTGGAAGCCACCGCTCCGGGCGATGCCCAGGTCGATTTTCTCAATGTGCAGTTGTCCAACAGCGATGCCATCTCTCTCGGCTTTGTCTCTGTGCAACCCGACATTGTCGTGCTGCAGGCATCCCCGACGATCACGCAGACCCCGACAGCGACGCTCACGGCAACGCCCACGGTCACTGCCACCGCGACGCCTACGGTGAATCCGAACGCCACCCCGTACTATTACCTGGAGCCATCATCCCTTTCTCTGGATGTGGGCCAGACCGGCCAGATGCAGATACGTACGTCGTATGTCCAGGGATTGGGTGGCGTGGGCCTGAGCATGCGATGGAATCCCTCCAAGGTTCAGGTCGTCGATGCACAGCCAGAGACGCCTGGCGTCCAAGTCGCGCCTGGGGACCTGTTCGAGGGCCATAACGTGCTCCAGCCCACCAATGGCAACATCGCAGACAATGCGGCAGGGACGCTCTCCTACGCCATCGTCTATCTGGGGGATCCTCCCGGCGTCGATGGAGAATGGACGGTTGCCACCATCACCTTTACCGCCATGAGCGCCGGCTCCACCATCGTCGAGTTCTATGGTCCCGATACCTTGATGACCGACGCCGACGGCCTGAGCTTGCCCTCCGGCTGGGTCAATGGCCAGATTCAGATCATCGATACGCAGCTCACGCCTACCGCGACGCCTACGCCGGACCTGACGCCAACGGCGACTCCGACGCCGGTGGTGCTCTGCTATAACAGCATTCAGAATGGCGGCTTTGAGCAAGAGGGAGATGGCTGGGTTCGCCTCGGCGGCACGACGTTCGATGGCATTCCGCGCTGCGGCGCGCGCAGCGCCTGGCTTGGCGGGTATGCCGGCGCCGTTGACGGCATCTATCAGACGGTGACCATCCCCGCCGATGCGATCATGGCTACCTTGGAGTACTGGTGGTACCTCTATACCACCAAGGCTGTTCATCCCAACGACTATTTCTACACCCGCATCTATGATACGAGCGGCGTGCTGCTTGAGGAGCTTGCCACACGAACCGACGGCTCTACGGCCGGTGATTGGCAGGAAGCCAGCTACGATCTATTGGCTTATGCCGGTCAAACGATTCGCGTGCACTTTTTGGTCGAGACCCAGCCCGACACCTGCGACGGGAGTTTCACCAGCTTTTACGTGGATGACGTGACGTTTCAGGTCTGCGTCATTGAGGAAGAGCCAACACTGGCGGATGCGCTGTTCCTCCCGCTGGTGATGGACGAATATGTGAAATAGCCGCGCGGGCCGGCTGGGATGTGGTTTCATCATCGACATTCAGAGGAATGACACAATACACATGAACGATATCGCGTTCTGGAGCAAGGCAGCCCGATTGGCGCGGACCATCGCGTTCGGCATTCTCCCTCTGTTGATTGTTCTGGCTGTGGCCGGCGCCCCGGTGGCGGCTGCCAGCCCGCACCTCGGCGGGCTGCAGAGCAAACCCGCCATCACGCTCGATCCGTCCGTCAACAACGCTGCTGTGGGCAGCGAATTTGAGCTGGTAGTGCGCATCGATAACGTGGTCAGGCTCCTCGGCGCGCAATATCGTATCACCTTTGACGCGACACAGTTGCAGGTGATGGACGCCGACCCCGCCACAGACGGGGTTCAGATTGGCGGCGCCGAGATCTTTGATTCGCCGCCTTTTACAGCGGTGAATGCTGCGGACAATGGGGCAGGAACCATCGAGTACAGCGTCACCTGGGTCAAGCCGACGCCCGACAGCCGGCCGCCCAGCGGCTCCGGTGTGCTGGGACGCATCACCTTGCGGGTGGTGGGTGAGGGGAGCAGCACGGTCCAGTTTACGGACGTGGACGATTGGACCGAAATCTATGTCGAATGGCCGGGGGGATCTCCTGGAAAGATCAGCGCCACCTGGGCGCCGGCGACGGTGCATAGCGTGCCCGGCTTTCAGCTGTTTCTGCCTTTGGTATGCAAGGTGTGGTAATCATGCATCACGACACGCTGCATGGCGGCGAAAGGAGTGATGTCTATTGAAGCAACTCAGGGAACGCGATTCCGTGATCTTTGAGGGCGGGCTGGGTTCAAGCGTCCGAGTTGAGGTGTAGAGGGCGCCGTGTGGTATAGACTGGTGAGGGCAGATCTGGGCAAAGGTTCTGCCATCGGACCAGCCGACAGGCTTCCGTCGCCGCGTGCTAACAGAGAGGAGAGGCTTTGATGGAAAAGATCTACAAGCTGTTCTGTGTCTGGATGGTCCTGGCCATGGTGCTGGGCGGGCTACTAACCCCGGCAGCCTTGGCGGAGCCGGTCTCGGCATCCAGCCCAGGTCTGGCCGAGCAGCATTTTGTGCCGCCACGACCCGACCTCATGCAGCAGTTGCAGATGTCCGAGGGCGGCAATGAGCGGCTTCTTGCTGCCAGTGCAGATGACGTTGAACCCGATGTGGCCTTTCAGCAATATCTGGCCCAAAAGCTGGGCGGTCACTACCAGGGCGCTGGATACAGCGCAGGCGCACAGAGCGGGGTGGGCCTCAAGGCGGCGCCGCCAGCCAGTCGCTTACTTGCGGTGCTGATCGAGTTTGGGGAAGGCCCCCAGCACAATCAGATCCCCCAGCCGCCGGCCAGTCCGCTGCCCTACGATTACTGGGTGCAGAACTTTGACCGGAACCACTATCGCACCATGCTCTTTGACGTGCAGAACACCTGGTCGCTGCGCAATTGGGTGCGCGAGGC
>SKLG01000253.1 GCA_007123335.1 Anaerolineae bacterium
CGGCATAGTTCAGCTCGCGGACGCTGAGCCGGGGGTTGCGCAGCGCCAGGTTGCGGGCCAGGGCCACGCGCCAGCCCTCGATCTCGGCGAGAAAGGCGTCGTCCACCTCCTGGGTGCCGCGTTTGGCGCGGGTCGATTCGACATAGCGGTCGAAATCGCCGCGCCAGACGGCGTCGCGGCTCAAGATGGCGACGAGTTCCTCCCAGCGATGGGGATACTCGTCGTAGCGCAGGATCAGGGTGCGCGCCTGGCCCGCCGGGTCGCTGTCCGACGGCTTGTAGCGGCAGTCATAGACGGCAAACTCGGCGAAATTGGTGAGGATCGACAGCGGCAGCTTGGCCGTCCAGGCGTAGCGGCGGAGCTGAAAGGCGGGCGCGGGGTCGTTGCGGATATCGATGGCGGGCTTTTTGGCCTCGACAAAGAACTTGCGCGCCGGCCCCACGCGAAAAGCATAGTCGGGGGCGACGACGCCGGGGCGGCCGCTGCTCTGGCGCAGCGCTGCCTCGTGGATCACCTCCTGATATTGCGGCGCAAGGCCCTTTTTGTTGGCCACGTCCCAGCCCAGCGCCTCAAAGAGGGGGTCGATGAACTCGCGGCGCACCTGGGTCTCGTTATAGTCGGGGCGACTGTAGCGGTCGCGGTTATAGCGGTAGCGGTTTACCAGATCGAGGACCTTTTCCAGGGTGTCGGTTGCCATGTGCCCTCCTTTGTGGGGGCATTGTAGGCAGGTGGGGGCATGGGTGTCAAGGCGCGCCTCGCCCCTGATGGGAACAGAACCCGCTTGACACAGAACAAATGTTCTGCTATGCTATCCTTGCCGGCCACCCCCGGCCCTATATCCATGCTCGCGAATCCCAGGAGGCCCCCAGCGCCGTCCACCAACCGTTTTTACCAAACGAACCCAATCGCTGGCCGCATAAGGGTCCGCTCTAGCCCCAGGGCGGGCTAGAGCTGCACATGCCGCGCCGACTGAATCCCCAACGTCTGCGCAATCGCGTCCAGGGTGCCGTCGGTCAAGGGGTCGTCGAGGCCCAGGACCATGATGCCGGGGCCGCCGCGCTCCTGGCGGCCGAGCTGGACGAAGGAGATGCTCACGCCGGCCTCGGCCAGCAGGGTGCCGATCTTGCCCACCAGGCCGGGCTCGTCGCTGTGCTCCTCCACGAGGAGCGAGCCCTGGGGCACGAAATCGATCCAAAAGTCGTCGATGCGCACGATGTGGGGCTGGCCGCGCATGACGGTGCCGCCGACCAGCCGCTCGCGGTCGGTGGTCTGGACGCGCAGCGTGACCAAGTCGGAGTAGGCGTGATCCTGGGGGGTGTGGGTCTCGCTGACGGTCAGGCCGCGCTCGCGGGCCACGACCCGGGCGTTGACCAGGTTGACCGTCTCCTCGCCGGCCTCGGAGAGCAGCCCGGCCAGGGCGGCGGCGGTGATCAACGAGGTGTCGCGCTGGCCGAGATCGCCGGCGTAGCTCAGCTCCAAGCGCTTTAAATTGTTCACGGCGAACTGGGCGTAAAAGCGGCCCATGCGGTCGGCCAGGTCGAGGTAGGGCTGCAAAAAGGCCATCTCCTCGGGCGAGACGGCGGTGAGGTTCACCGGGTAGCGCGGCGGATGGCCGGCGAGGACCTCGACGATCTGCTCGGCCACGTCCTCGGCGGCGCCGCTCTGGGCCTCCGCGGTGGAGGCGCCCAGGTGGGGGGTGAGGAGCAGGTTGTCCACCGCGCAGAGGACGGGGTTGACGTCGGGCTCGTCGCTGAACACGTCGAGGGCGGCGCCGGCCAGGCGTCCCTCGCCCAGCGCGGCGACCAGGGCCTCCTCATCGATCAGCTCGCCTCGGGCGCAGTTGACCAGGTAAGCCGTGGGTTTGAGCAGGGCCAGCTCGCGGGCGCCGATGAGGCCACGGGTGCGCTCGGTGGCCGGGGCATGGAGCGAGACATAGTCGGCGGTTTGCAGCAGCTCGTCGAGGCTCAGCAGGCGCACGTTGAGCTGCTGGGCGCGATCGACGGAGATAAAGGGATCATAGGCCACGATGCGCATCTCAAAGCTTTGGGCGCGGGTGGCCACCGCCGCGCCGACGCGGCCCAGCCCCACGAGGCCCAACGTCTTGCCGCGCAGCTCGGTGCCCATCAGGGCGCGCTTTTCCCAGCGGCCGCAGTGCATGGTCTCGTTGGCGGTGGGCACGTGGCGGGCCAGGCTGAGGATCAGGGCCATGGTGTGCTCGGCCACGGCGATGGTGTTGCTGGTGGGCGCGTTGACCACCATGATGCCGCGACGGGTGGCGGCGTCGAGGTCGATGTTGTCCACGCCGGTGCCGGCGCGCCCCACGACGACGAGCTGCTCCCCGGCGGCCAGCACCTCCTCGGTGACCTGGACGGCGCTGCGCACGATCAGCCCGTGATACTCGCCGATGGCGGCGATCAGCTCGGCGGGCGAGAGTTTGGTGGCCACAGTGACCTCGCAATCCTCCCGCAGCCGCTGAATGCCGGCCTCGGCGATCGATTCGGCCACAAGCACCTTTTTGCGCGTCATGGGCTCATCTCCTTCGATTCTCCCCCCCTCCCGAAGGTCCCACGCAGAACCTATCGCCAGAGTAGAGGCCCCGTATCGGGACCTTCGGGAGGGGGCACGCGATATTCCTATTTATAGCTCGACCTGCGGGAGCCGGCTGAGCGCCTCTTGCACCAGCTCCTCGGGATAGGCATAGTTCTCCAGCTCGCCGCCCAGGTAGGCGTCATAGGCGCCCATGTCCAGAAAGCCATGGCCGCTGAGGTTAAAGACGATGGTGCGCGCGTCGCCCTTTTCCTTGGCGTCCAGCGCCTCGTCGATGGCGGCGCGGATGGCGTGGGCCGACTCGGGCGCCGGGATGATGCCCTCGGTCTGGGTGAACTGCTGGGCCGCCTCAAACACCGGGATCTGGTTGTAGGCGATGGCCTCGATGTGCCCCTGATGGTGCAGCGCGGCCAGCAGCGGCGACACGCCATGGTAGCGCAGGCCGCCGGCGTGGATCCCCGCGGGCACAAAGTCGTGGCCCAGGGTGTCCATCTTGACCACGGGGGCCATCTTGGCGGTGTCGCCATAGTCAAAGGCATAGATGCCCTTGGTCATGGTGGGGCAGGCCATCGGCTCGACACCGACGAGACGGGTCTTGGCCCCATCCTGGACGTTCTGCCGGTAGAAGGGCAGGGCCAGGCCGCCAAAGTTGGAGCCGCCACCCACGCAGCCGATGACGACATCGGCCTCGGCGCCGGCCATGTCGAGCTGCATGAGGGTCTCCTCGCCGATGATGGTCTGGTGCATGATCACGTGGTTGAGCACGCTGCCCAGCGAGTACTTGACGTCCTCGTTCTTGAGCGCCACCTCCACCGCCTCGCTGATGGCGATGCCCAGCGATCCGGTCGAGTCGGGGTTCTGCGCCAGGATGGCGCGGCCCGAGTCGGTCTCTTCGCTGGGGCTGGCCGTCACCGATGCGCCAAAGAGACGCATCACCGAGCGGCGATAGGGCTTTTGGTGATAGCTGACCTTGACCATATAGACCTTGCACTCCATGTCGAAAAAGTTGCAGGCCATGGCCAACGCGCTGCCCCACTGGCCGGCGCCGGTCTCGGTGGCGAGCCTGGTAATGCCCTCGGCCTTGTTGTAAAAGGCCTGGGCCACCGAGGTGTTGGGCTTGTGGCTGCCGGTGGGGCTGGTGCCCTCGTACTTGTAAAAGATCTTGGCCGGCGTGCCCAGCGCAGCCTCGAGGCGGGTGGCGCGGATGAGCGGCGTGGGCCTCCAGAGCCGCAGAATGTCCTGAATCTCCTGGGGGATGTCGATATAGCGCTCCTGGCTGACCTCTTGCAGGATCAGCCCCATGGGAAAGATGGGCGACAGATCGTCGGGCCCCACCGGCTTGAGGGTCATGGGGTGCAGGGTGGGCGGCAGGGGCTCGGACAGATCGGCCTGCGCGTTGTACCAACGGGTCGGCATGTCGTTCTGAGAGAGCAGAAAATGGGTTTGCATCTCGGAATCTCCTTTTCTCGCTGCACGATACATCGGACACAGGAACCAAAGCGGACGCGTGGCCTCGGCGGGCCAGACAAACGAAAAAAGCCCTCATCCCCAAAAGGGACGAGAGCTCATCTCCCGTGGTGCCACCCTACTTTGCCGACCCCCGAAAACAGAAACACCCCGCCGTGATAGCAGGGTATGGTGTTGGGGCCAGCCTCACTTGCAGGTACAGGCTGGAGCGCACATCGACCCGCGCCAATACCCTCGGCCATGATAACGGTGGCGACTCCGGCGCAACATACTGGGCGAGGCCGTTCTGCTGCGCAGCTCCCGGATCCATTCCCTGCCCGCGCCGATACCGGGCTCTCACCAAACGCCGGCTCTCTGCATCGCGCCTTGACAGGTACTCGTTCCGATCCACGCCGTTCTCTTATAGATGTCAGTGTAGCATAATCGGCAGGGGTTGTCAATAGCGAATTCAGGGGCGCCTTATCCACCCAAGAACAGGAACGCCGAGCGCCTGCTCGGCAGACAGGCAGGCAGAAACCGCGCCGGGAGCGCCGAGCGCCTGCTCGGCATTCGCCCCCGCTAAAGAGCCGAGCAGGCGCTCGGCGTTCCCGGACAGCGATCCCAGCTGGGGCGCGGACGTCCCCGTCCGCCGGGTCTCTTCCTGGCTCAGGCCGGTATCGACCGCGCAGCCAGCACCAGCACCCGGTCTCCCGCCTCGTCCTCGGGCGCAAAGCGAACCGTCTGCGCGTCGTGGTAGCGCTGGAAAAAGGTGTAGCGCCCCGTCGTGGGCTCGAACCAAGAGGCGTCGACCGTGCCGCGCGACAGCTTGCTCAGGTCGATCCAGACCGGCATCGGCTCCGGGATATAGACCAGGGCATAGCTTCCATCTCTGGCCAAAGCGCCCTGGATGCGCAGGTTGTCCTCCATGCTGCCACGGCAGACCAGGCTGCCATCCTGATCCGGCACCAGGGTATACCAGGGATACTCGGTGAACAGGGCCTTGAGGTGGCGGAGCTGCTCGGCGGCGGGAAGGTGCAGCGCGTCGCGCCAATAGATATCCACGTCTCGGTCGCGTGTGCGCGCTGAGGGCACGTAAAAGCTCCACACGTCGCGGCACCCATAGGTGTGGCCCAAGGCGCCGCACAGCAGGGCATAGTAGGCGACCTGGCGCACCCGCTGCGGGGTCATGCGCACCCCATAGGGCATCTGCCGGTGAAAGAAGCGGTGGCTGTGCTCGTAGCGCGTCTCGCCATCGACAAACGGCTTCACCGGCTGCCGGTTATAGTCGGCCAGCAGCGTGTTGCAATAGTCGAGTTCGAGCCGTGTCGAGGTCTGGAACATGTGATAGTCGAGCCAGGGCGACTCGTGGTACCACTGCGAGCTGGAACAAGGGGGGACGCCCGTGGGATGAAAGGTCATCAGTTGGCCGCCGCCGTTGCCCGCGTCGAGGCCCAGGGCCATCTCCTCCCAGACCTGCGCGTATTCTGGCTGGTCCGGCTGTAGGTTGCGGTCGCCTCCCAGCACCCAGATGACGCGCGCGTCGGCGTAGCGCTGGCCGAGGAACTCTCCATACGCCCTGGCGTTGTCCGGCGTCAGCAGCGCAAGGTCTCCCTCGCGGCGCGGCGGCGCCACATACGAGCCCCAGCTCGGCAGCATGGCCATGGTCATGCCCAGGCCATTGGCGACGCCCACCAGGTGATCCACATGGCGGAAAAACGCCTCGTCTGGGCGCGTTGGATCGTTCTCCAAGAAGGGCCAGCGCCCGTAATAGTCGTCGGTGCGGGGCAGGTCCTCCCACACCAGCACGGGCATGATCACGGTAAAGCCCTGTTCGTGGCGCACCCGAAGGTAGTGTTCGGCCTCCTCCGTGGACGCCTGGTAGAAAAAGCCCCACGCGGTGTCGGCCAGGTAGAAAAAGGGGGCACCGTCGTCCTCCACCAGGTAGCGGCGATTGTCACTGATGCGCATGAATCTGCTCCTTGCATAAGAGCGATCAACGGATAGCCCTCTGCCTCAAGGCAGGCAGAGAGAACGACCGCTTGTGGTGCGCCATGTGGCCCGGCCTCTTTTGCGAGAGGACTGGCGATCTACGCTGTCGTCTTGATGTTCTGGTTCAGCCGGAAGAAATTGTCGGGGTCGTATTGCTGCTTGAGCGCTGCCAGTCGCGCATATCCCGCCCCAAAGGCCGCCTTCATCATGGCGTCGCCCTCCTCCTGAAAGCC
>SKLG01000323.1 GCA_007123335.1 Anaerolineae bacterium
CCAGTACTTTTGTGTCGGGCTCGGTGACATCGAGCACGGCGTCGACGACATCGACGTCGTCCCAGGGATCTGGGCGGTGCAGGCGCAGCTTGACGGCGCGAAATCCCAGGTCCAGGATCTTGGCGACATGTTCGGCCATCTCGTCGGGGTCCATAAGCCGGCTGGTAGCGGCATATACAGGCACTCGGTCGGTAACAGCGCCCAGTAGTTTGTAAACGGGCAGCCCCGCCGCCTTGCCGATGAGGTCCCACAGGGAGATCTCGATGCCCGAGCCGCCGCAGCCGCTGTTCCCGGAACGGCGGCCACTCATCTTGTTTTCAAAGAACGCTTCGACGAAAAAGGGATCATAGCCGATCAGCCCTTGCAGATCGGTATAGCCCGTATCCGGCCCGTAACCGACAAGGCCTTGATCGGTATATACCTTGTAGAAGGAGAACTCGATAGATGTGGCCGGGGTGGCCTTTGGGCCTCGCCACGCGGCCAGCCATGGCTCTGGCAGAGGGACGGGCTCTTTGGAGCGCAGAATCTCGACTCTGGTGATCCTCATCGCGATGAACCCTCCTGTTCGAATGCGTCGGCGCACACGGATCCTGGTACGCAGTGTGGACGCGCCTACGGAGATTGTCAAGCGCATTGCAAGGGTCCATCATTTGGGTTAATTGGACAATAATGGTACACTATAACGGGTTATCAAGGAATACGGTTACATACTCTCCGACCACAACTGGGAGCGATGTCCATGAGCTCAGAGGATCGTCTCGTTCTTACTGGCCGGGTGCCGCGCAGGTCTCGCGGCAGGGCACAATCGTCGCAGCCCGAGTATGATTTGTATTATGTGCGTATGCAGCGTATGTGGCATCCGCCCACTGATGTCTATGAGGCTGAGAATGTCGTCGTGGTCAAGGTCGAGATCGCAGGTATGGATGAGGAGGATCTGGACATCTCTTTTGCCGACCGAAGGCTCGTGATTAGCGGCAACCGACTTGATCGGGCGTCCTATGGAGCTGCCGCTGACCATAACCACGAGGTTCCTGACGAGCCGCTTCCTGACGGCGAAGCCAAAGTGACGTACCATAACATGGAGATCCACTATGGCGAGTTTCGCAGCGAGGTGCAGATCAACATGCCGATAGATAAGGCCGAGATTAGCGCCAACTATCGGGATGGCTTTTTGTACGTCACCTTGTCCAAGCCCAAGACGCATCGTGTGCCGATCAGCGTTTCTGATGAGAGCAAATCCGACGCGTGATGAGATGCATATCCTGCTCCGTCGGCACGAGAGGACATAGAGATCGATAGTCTCTCGCGCGCGGGTGTTGACAGCAGACGACGGCTCGACGATACTATATAGACATGAGCGGATTGCCCGAACGTTACGCAGAATGCAGCATGCGACGTTCGGGTTTCATGAGATATACCCTCGGGGGATGAACGAAAGTGCGTATGGAATGGAGATCTATGGATTTATCGGATCGATTTAGTGAAGAGACGATACAAGAAACGGAGGACGCCCAAAGCCAATTTGAAGGACCCCGTGTTCCGTCCGAGCTCCCCATCCTTCCCCTGAGAAACACCGTCGTCTTTCCGAACACCATCCTACCCCTCGTCGTGCAACGGCCGCGCTCCGTGCGCCTGGTGGATGACGTCGTGGTGGCCGATCGTCTTGTGGCTCTGGTGGGCATGCCAGACCCCGAGATTGAGGATCCGCGCCCCGGCGATGTCTTTACCACAGGCACCATGGCGATGATCCATCGTCTGGTTCGTGCCCCAGATGATACGCTACACATCATCGTCCAGGGTCTGGAGCGGGTGGAGATCACCCACTTTACGCAGGCTGATCCCTATATGCGCGGTCAGGTTGAGCCTCGACCCGAGACCGTCGAAGAGTCGGTCGAGATGGAGGCGTTGATCCGGCACATCGGCGATCTCTTTGAGAAGCTGGTGAGCCTGGCGCCCTATATCCCCGATGATGTGGTGACCAATGTCCTTGAAACCGAGGATCCTCTGCAACTGGCCTATATGGTCGCCACGAGCACACGGATGGACGTATCCACCCGCCAGGATATCCTGGAATCGGATAGCGCGGCTGACAAGCTGCGTACCTTGGTGGGGGTGCTCACTCGTGAAGTGGACGTGCTAGAGCTGGGTAAAAAGATCCAGACCGATGCGCAGAGTGGCATCGAGCAGGTGCAGCGCGAGTATTTCCTGCGTGAGCAGTTAAAGGCGATCCAGCGCGAGTTGGGCGAAGAGGACGAGCACGCAATAGAAATCGGAAGTCTCGAACAAAAGATCACCGAGGCGGGCATGCCCGAGGAGGCCGAAAAGGAGGCGCTGCGTGAGCTGGATCGAATGGCTTCTCTGCCCACCGCCGCCGCCGAGTATGGGGTGATTCGCACCTATCTCACCTGGCTTACCGAGTTGCCCTGGCAACAAGCCACTAGCGACAAGCTGGATGTGACCGAGGCCCGACAGGTCCTTGATGAAGATCACTATGATCTTAAAGAGATCAAGGATCGCATCATCGAGTATCTGGCGGTGAGAAAACTGCGGGCTTTAGGGCGAACGCGGGAGGGCGAGCGTGCCTCGCTCCTTCAGGTCGCCGAGGATACGACGGATGGTAAAGGGGCAGAAGCTCCCTCGTCAGATGGGGAGGGAGCCTCGGTGGATCCTTATCTGCGGCCCGAGCGCGAAGGCGCTATCCTCTGTTTCGTCGGGCCCCCAGGTGTGGGCAAGACCTCACTGGGCCGTTCCATCGCCAGATCCATGGGACGACGATTCATTCGCCAATCGCTGGGCGGTGTGCACGACGAAGCCGAGATACGCGGTCATCGCCGAACCTATATCGGCGCCATGCCCGGCCGCATCATGCAGGCTATTCGTCGCGTGGGCTCGCGCAACCCGGTCTTTATGCTCGACGAAGTGGACAAGATCGGCTCTGACTTTCGCGGGGATCCCTCCTCGGCTCTGCTCGAAGTGCTCGATCCTGAGCAGAATCGAGAGTTCCGCGACCACTATTTGGATGTGCCATTCGATCTCTCGCAGGTGATGTTTATCACGACAGCTAATGTCCTGGAAACCATCCCCGCTCCACTGCGTGATCGTATGGAGATCCTCCAGCTCTCGGGCTATACCGAAGGGGAAAAGGTAGCCATCGCCGAAGGATATCTGGTGCCGCGTCAGATCCGTGAAAATGGGTTATTACCGGATGAGATCGCGTTCCAGCGCGAGGCGTTGCAGCGCATCATCCGTGACTATACCCGTGAGGCGGGCGTGCGCGAGCTAGAGCGACAGATTGGCACGGTCTGTCGCAAGGTCGCGACCGAGGTGGCTGCGGCTATCGATGATCAGAATGGCGACATATCTCAAGCCGGCACGCGGCTGATTACACCCGAGGCGGTGACCGACTTGTTGGGCAAGCCGATCTATTTCTATGAGGTGGCCGAGCGGACACAGATTCCCGGCGTGGCCACCGGGTTGGCATGGACGCCCACTGGCGGTGACATCCTCTTTATCGAGGCGACCAAGATGCGCGGCAGCAAGGGTTTCACCATCACAGGCCAGTTGGGCGAGGTGATGCGCGAATCTGCGCAGGCCGCCCTGAGCTATGTGCGCGCCAAGGCCGCGGATCTCGGCATCGATGAAGAGGCCTTTGAAAAGCTGGACATTCACCTGCATGTCCCCGCTGGCGCTATCCCCAAGGATGGCCCCTCAGCGGGCGTGTCCATGGCGACGGCGCTGGCTTCGCTGCTCAAGGGCGTGCCCGTGGACAGTCGCGTGGGCATGACCGGCGAGATCACCTTGCGCGGCCAGGTGTTGCCTGTGGGCGGCATCAAGGAAAAGGTTCTGGCCGCCCATCGCGCTGGGCTCGAGATCGTCTGCCTGCCCAAGCGTAATGAAAAAGATTTGGACGATATTCCAGAGGACGTGCGCAACAGGATCACATTTGTCCTGGTGGACCGCGTGGAGCAGGTCTTTGACACGGCCCTGAACGATGTAGAGGGAAAAACTAGTGTCAAGAGGAAGAAGAGGAAATAGAAGGAACCAGAGCGCACAAATGCAATGGTACCGAATGGACTTGCATGTTCACACGCCTGGCTCCAGCGATTTTCAAGATCAAGAGGCAAGCTATCTTGATATTTTGCACAAAATAGAATCCGAGAATCTCGACATCATGGCCTTTGCCGACCACAATACGGTGGCCGGTTATTCGGCGATGAAGCGTGAGATCCAAGACCTTGAACGGTTCGATCAGATGGGCCGTATCCGGCCCGAGGAGAAAAAGACGCTCGAAGAGTACCACCGCCTGTTGGACAAGATCCTGGTTCTGCCGGGGTTCGAGTTCACGGCGACGTTTGGCTTTCATATTCTGGCCATCTTTGAAGAGGATACCACGGTGCGTGAGCTTGAGCATGTGTTGCTCGAGCTGGGCGTCCCGGTGGATTCTCTGGACCTGGGCGAGACCGAGGTGGGCGCGACGACCGATGTGCTCACCGCCTACGAGATCATGGCCGATGCCGGTGCCCTGGTTATCGGGGCACACGCCAACTCGAGCCACGGCGTGGCCATGATGCACGTCGGCTTTGGCGGGCAGACCCGCATCGCCTATACCCAGGACCCCAATCTGCACGCCCTCGAGGTCACCGACCTGGAGAGCAAGCGCAGGCGCACGACGGCTACCTTTTTCAACGGCTCCAAGCCCGAGTATCCGCGACGCATGCACTGCATACAGGGCTCTGATGCTCATGCGCTCAAGGGCCACAACAAACATCCCGGCATTGGCGAGCGAGCCACCGAGGTGCTCTTGCCCGAGCGGAGCTTCAAGGCGCTCAAGGAGCTTTTCCTGAGCACCGATTTCGGGCGCACGCGGCCCTACCGTCGCTCAGAGCAGCCCTTTGATCATGTGCAGGCCGCTCGCAAGCAGGGTCCCAGCATCGTGCAGAGTTTTCACGAGGGGATGACCCGGCGCGGGGGCCGGTTGCATGCGGTGCTGCGTGATGTGGTGGCCTATGCCAATACCAACGGCGGGACCATCTATGTGGGCATCAGCCCCAATCCCAAGGTGCCGCTCAAGGGCCTGGACGCCACCGAAGAAGACGGCAAGACGCTGCAAGAGGAGATCGATCGCCTCGTGACGCCTCCGCTCAATGTGGATATCACCGAACTAGAGAGCGAAGGCAAAAAAGTCTTGCGTGTTGTCGTGCCCAAGGGCGAGGATCCGCCCTATGTGC
The DNA here is from genome assembly GCA_007123335.1 of Anaerolineae bacterium. GTDB lineage: Bacteria > Chloroflexota > Anaerolineae > UBA1429 > UBA1429 > SKLG01. The sequence continues at coordinate 5,229 of SKLG01000323.1, forward strand.
TAGAGGGCAGCAATATCTACCTGCGGCAGGAGGACGAGACCAGCCTGGCTATGCGCGACGAGATCGTGGCGTTGATTCGTCGAGCGTTAATCGCCAAAGAGGAAGTGGTGCCCGCCGACGCTGTTCCTGCCGCGTCAGAAGCGAGGACCAGCCGACCCACGGCGCCGGCATCGCAAGCGCAGGCCCAGCCTGCGCAGCAGAGGCCCGCTGCGCGTCGCCAGCGCGCACCACGTGCGCCGCAACAGCGCCAGGCCGTAAAGCAAGCGGCTCCTGAGCCAGTGGCTGTGGCCGAGAAATCTCGTTCCGAACCCAGAGTGGCCGAAGCTGTCGCCGAACGCCCAGAGGGCGAGGGCGTTGAGCGACCGCGTACCGGCGTCGAGATTGTCGACACCGAGGAGCGAAACGGGGTCTTGTACCATACGATGTGCGATCTGCGCGACGGAGGATTGGTGCACAATGTCAGCCGCAGCTCGGCCCGCCGACTGTGGCGCTATGCCATCGCGCTCAAGGAAAAGGGCACCTTTGAGGAGCGTAAGGTGGATTGGCATGGTGACCTGGGTCTGTGGCACAAGTATCTCCGCTCCGGACGGCCACATTACGATCTGGTGCAACGCACCCCTGACGACGAGGTTCATGTCTACTATGGCGTAACCGAGGACGGCATCCATGGACCGTGGAAGGCCGTCGTAGGGGACGAGGACTGATGTGAATCGAGGGGACGGGGCGTCAGAGCCAGCGCCCACAGGAGATCGGGCGGGGCAAGACGCCATCGTCCTACGCGAGTTTACGCTGGCGGATTATGATGCCGTTCTGGCCCTCTGGCAAGGAGCCGGCCCCGGCGTCGAGATCCGTCCCTCTGATAGCCGCGACCAGGTAGCCCAAAAGCTGGCCCGCGATCCAGACCTGTTTCTGGTCGCCGAGATCGCCGACGATGGCGGGCATCAAGCCCGACGCCGCGCGGGTTTGCCCGCCATC
>SKLG01000182.1 GCA_007123335.1 Anaerolineae bacterium
CTTTTGGTAGAAGGGCTTGAAAAAGGGGTATCTCTCCAGTAAAGTCAGGGTGACAATAAACCTGACTATGCTGAAGGAGGTACCCACGATGAAGGATAGCACGGAATGCGCGGCAACGCCAGTGTTGTTGGGGACACTTTTGGAAATCGTCGAGGCACATCGAGGTGCCTTTCGCCAAGAACGCCCCTTTCTGCGTATGCAGACCTTGCTGCTGGGACAGTTGTTCACCTTTGCCCGGCATACGGTGACCCAGAACCTGCTCTCACTGGGGTTGACTGACGCCGATTGGACGGCGTGGTACCGGTTGTTCTCACAACGGCGTTTCGATGAGGAGGAGCTGGCCCGCTGTCTGTTTCGTCAGACGCTGCGGGAGCAGCCCCCCGATCAGCCTATGTGCTGGGCGTAGACGCCACACAAGTGCCCCGCAGCAGTCGGAAGATGCCGGGCACCTGTATTGGGCCTATTCGTTCTCACTGCGTTCCATGTCTTCAGCGATGATATTACCTACCGCCGCTCATTGCCGCTGATACAACCGCTGGTAGATAGCGTTGTTCTCGATCAGCTCCTGGTGCATCCCCTGGCCCCCGGAGAACAGCGCACCGGAACGGTACAAGCTATGGTGCTTCTGCCGGCGCCCGTAGCGCCTACCAGCGGCAGCGGAGCGCAGCGGATTTGCCGTCCGGTGCAGCGCCCTGATGGCTGCTGGATCGCGAATGCCAGACGCAAAAAGCCGAGAACTGCCCTTGCTCTCTGCGTTACGGTCGCTTCGGCAGGCGCAAGGTCATGCCCCCGTCAAACGTCAGGTCATCAATGTGGCCGGCTGAATTTCCATCCTTTGACAGGAGATGGATGTGCATCGCATTTTTCACGTCTTTATCCCTGATAGCAGGAGCGTAGGTGCCGATGAATACGCCATGGTGCTTTTCCGAGTAAAACCCGACGATGTTCACCTCCTCGTTCTGCGTGACATAGTCGGCTTTGGATTCCCTGAAAAGTTCGCGGGTGATGGGCTTGCCCCCGGTGCGGTCGACATTGATGTGCCACCTGAGTTCCGGGGCCTTGCCCGTCATCAGGAAGGGAAATGGCGTAGAACTGGTGTGGATACCGGCGGCGGTCGCGCGAGCCTTGACGAAGCGCTGCAGATCGTAATAGGTCTTTACATCGGCAGGTATAGGTTCGTCGCGCCACTGCGTGTTCTTGGTCCAGGCGCCAAAGATCGCTGTGCCGTGTTGACTGTTGTCCATGATAAAGCCATCGCCGCGCACCCTGGTCACATAGGGCTTGCTCTCGAAGACGGTGATCTCTCCATCGAGGCCACCACAGGCACCGACGCCATAGGTAGCGTTGGGGCCCGACATCTCGGCAATCGGCAGGACGCCCCCCGTCTTGCCGGAAGCGACAATGGCTCCCTGTTCTCCATAGTATTCGACTAGACCGGCCTCGTGATACTTGGTCATGTCATCTCCTCATGTGGGTTCATGCAGCTCTGCAGGATGTGCCAAACACCATTGCCGGGCACCTCAGAAGGTGCCCGGCACCTAACGATATTCGATCTGCCTCGGCAATCCCACCCGCTGTGAGGCATCGAGGATCTCTAACGATACCAGATTGTCCGCGTCATCATAATCGAGAATGACCCCCGGCTTGTCCTCGTCGCTTTCTACCACAGGCGTCTCGGTAAAGATGACCGTCAGGGTATCTGTTTCACCATCATAGATCACTTTCATGATTCCTCGCGGATGGATTCGACCTGGCGCTTGAGTATCATGGAATCTCGACACGTGGAACGGCGGCTAATATGGGCGTCTGCGCGATCCAGATGCCGGGCACTTCAGAAAGTGCCCGACACCTCGCTGTTGGCATTATAGGCGACGGACAAAGCCGAGGGCAAGCACCGAACTCACTTGCAGTCGCAGCGCGTAGCGGTTACACTCTAGGCAAACTATCAACGAGGTGGGGTGATGAACAACCGCGATCGCGTCCGCGCCACGCTGGCCTTTGAGCCGGTGGACCGCCTGCCCTGCACCGAATGGGCGCCCTGGTGGGACCAGACGATCTACCGCTGGCGGAACGAGGGCCTGCCTGCCGACCTGCCCGTTGGGCGCGAGGGGATGGTGGCCATCCAGGATTGGCTGGGGCTGGACCCCATGTATCAGATCAATGTGCCCTCCACCGCCGCTTCCTATCCGACGACGCCCCACGGTCACGGGCTGGTCAGCGACATGGCCAGCTATGAGGCGCTGCGCGAGCATCTCTATCCCGAGATCGATTGGGAGACCATGGTCCCCCAGTGGGTGCGGGAGCGCCACGCCTCCGGCGATCTGGCTGTGTGGTTCACGGTGGAGGGCTTTTTCTGGTGGCCGCGGCGGCTCTTTGGCATCGAGCGCCATCTGTACGCCTTTTACGACCAGCCGGAGCTGATGACGCGTATCAATATCGATCAGAGCGCCTTTATCCAGCGGGTGGTGCGCGAGGTGACCGAGATCCTCACCCCCGAGTTCATGACCTTTGCCGAGGACATGTCCTATAACCACGGGCCGATGCTCTCCCGCGACCTGTTCGACGAGTTCGAGGCGCCCTATTTCCGCGAGGTGGTGCCCTTGATCCTCTCTCGCGGGATGATCCCCATCATCGACTCGGACGGCAACATCGAGAGCTGCATGCCCTGGTTCCTGGACTGCGGTCTGGAGGGCATTCTGCCTTTGGAGCGCCAATCGGGGGTCGATGTGTCGCGATTGCGTCGCAACCATCCCGATTTGCGCCTGGTGGGCGGGTTCGACAAGATGACCATGAACCGTGGCGTCGAGGCGATGCGCGACGAGTTCGAGCGGCTGCTGCCGGTGATGCGTCAGGGCGGGTTCATGCCCGGGTGCGACCACCAGACACCGCCGGGCGTCTCGCTGGCCCAGTATCGGGACTATATGGCGTTGATGTTCGAGTATGCGGAGCGTGGGCGCCCTGTGTAGGGATGACGGCCTTTTGATCGTCCCCTCCCGAGGGGGAGCCTTTGGAGGGGGTTGGGCCGTCGAGGAGGTGGCTATGACCGAAGAACATGACCTGGTCGCTCTGGCGCGGCGCGCCATCGAACGGTTTGTCTGCGACGGCGTCATTCTGAGCCCGCCCGAGGCATTGAGCGATGAGATGAAACAGCGGGCCGGGACCTTTGTATCGTTGCATTGCGACGAGGAGCTGCGTGGCTGTATCGGCACCATCGAGCCGACGTGTCCCAATGTGGCCGCCGAGATCATCGCCAACGCCATCAGCGCGGCCACCCGCGATCCGCGCTTTCCCGCCGTGTGTCGTGAAGAGCTGGCCAATCTGGATATCTCGGTGGATGTGCTCACCGAGCCGGAGCCCATCTCGTCGCTGGAGGAGTTGGACCCGAAGCGCTATGGCGTCATCGTCCAAAAAGGCTCGCGGCGTGGATTGTTGCTCCCCAACCTGGAGGGTGTGGACACGCCTCGGCAGCAGGTGACCATTGCCTTGCGCAAGGCCTGGATCGACCCCGACGAGCCTTATCAGATGTATCGCTTTGAGGTGATCCGCTATCACTGAGGGCGCGGCACATGCGGCCTCGCCGCTGCGCCCTCAGCGCACGTGCACCGTGCCCGGCTCGCCCTCTTGGCCCTCTACCACCACCTGACGCGACAACATCTGTTCCACCACCCAGCCCACCGTCAACAGATGGCGGGTGATTTGGCTGGTGGTAAAGGAGGACGTGCCCGGCACCAGCGCCAGCGGGAGGATGATCTGATCGGCGAGATGGGGATCGAGGGCCTGCTTGCTGATCAGGTGCTGCTCAAAGGCGTCCACGGCGTCGTCGGCCACCTTTTCCGCCGGATAGCGCAGCCGCCCATAGCCGACAAAGCCGGCGGTCAGGTGCTCATACTGGGCCAGCAAAAAGAGCACCGTCCCCGGCCCCACCGACGGCGCCTGGATGGCGTCGATGTCGGCCTTGATGTGCCGGGCGCGGAGGCGGGCGATGGCTTGATCCTTTTGCCGTTGGATGATGTGGTCGGGCAGCCGCGACGCCGCCGAGATGCCCCAGACCTCCTCGAGCTTGCCTCGTTCCAGCAGCGTCAGCGGCTCCAAGTTCTGTGGCGTGGGGCCTAACCCGGTGATATGGGCCACCACCTCGCCGCCGCCTTGGGGATACCAACCCCAGCGCCCCAACTCGAGGCGGGCGCGTAGGCCGAGGCGCTCCACCATGGGCATATAGACCTCGGCGAGATAGTGGTAGGGCGGGCTCCAGCGCACGTGGGTGCCGCCGATGAGGGTGAGCTGCGAGTCGCCGCTGGCCAGGGCCAAAGCGGGCAAGAGGGACTGAAAGAGCAACGTTACCGACCCCGCGCTGCCACCGCGACCCGCCTCGGCGCTGATGCGCGCCACATCAAAGCGATAGCTTCCCGCCTGGGGCTCCACCGTCGGCTCGAACAAGAGGGTGCGCGAGTCCAACGCGCCCCCCTGGATATTGGCCCCACAGATGGTGCCCAGAGCGCGCACCGCCGCCAGGTGCTGGGGACGCAATCCGGGTTGCTCCCGCCCGGCGCGGATATTCACAATGCGCACCGGCGTGCCGGTCAGCGCCGACAGGGCCAACGCCGTGCGCAGAATCTGGCCGCCCCCTTCGCCGTGGGAGCCATCCAACGTCACGACATCGGCCATCGTCACGCCTCGACCTGCATGACGACCACCTGTACCGCTCCCTCGGTGTGCTCCGCCACCAGCTGCTGAAAGCGCTCGACATCCTCCCGCGTGCCCACGATGCCGCCCCAGTGCATCGGCACCGCGACCTGTGGCTTGATCCGCGCTGCCGCGGCGGCCGCCTGTTCGGCGTTCATGGTGTACGTGCCGCCCATGGGCAGCAGCGCCACGTCGCAGTCGATGTCGACCATCTCGGGGATGAGGTCGGTGTCGCCGGCGTGGTAAATGCGCCGCCCTTCGATCTCGACGATATAGCCCACATTGCCGGCGCTCTTGGGATGGTTGGGCTTGTCGATGTTGTAGGAGGGTACGGCCTCGATCTTGACCGGGCCAACGGTCATCGTCTCGCCCACCGCGATCCCGCGCACATCGCCCTCGATCTGCTCCACATAGGGTGCTGCGCAGACAATGACCGTCTCGGGGCCTGCAATCTGGGTCAAATCGTCGGGGGAGAGATGATCGCGGTGGCCGTGGGTGATCAGGATGAGGTCTGCTTCTTTGGTCAGCTCTAGCTTCCAGGGATCGATATAGATAACCTGCCCCTCGGCCTCGATGCGAAAGCTGGCATGGCCGAGCCAGTGAACACCCTGCAACAAGGACATCGTCATCTCCTTTCCTAAGCGCTGTCACAGCGCCGCAGTATCCACGTTCCTTTAACCATCAGCACCCGGGAACGCCGAGCGCCAGCTCGGCTCCGATCCGGATCATAACACAGCCCATCACTCCAAGACAAGGCGATACCGCTCCAACATCTCTAGCAACTCCTGCGCCGATTCGGTGCGCACCACCTCCTCGCGCAGCCGCGTAGCCCTGTCCAGGCCGCGCAGATACTTGACCAGATGCTTGCGAAAGAGGACCACGCCCATGCGCGGCCCATAGGTCTCGACCATGGCGTCGAGATGCCGGCGCATGACCCTCAGGCGCTCATCGTAGGAGACGTCGGCCTGATCCCGCCGCGCGAAAATCCAGGGGTTGCCGATGGCGCCGCGCCCGATGAGCACAGCGTCGCAGCCGGTGACCCGTTGGATGGCCTCGGCGTCCGCCGGCGTCCAGACGTCGCCGTTGGCCAGCGTGGGGATGCTCACCGCGGCCTTGACCTCGGCGATGGCCTTCCAATCGGCCCGACCGCCATATTGTTGGGCGCAGGTGCGCCCGTGGACGGCGATGGCCGAGGCGCCGGCCTGCTCCACGGCGCGGGCCACCTCCAGATAGTTGCGCGTATCGTCGTCCCAGCCCAGGCGTATCTTGGCCGTCACCGGCACCGGCAGGTTGGCCACCATCATCCCGATGAGCTGCTCAACGCGCTCTGGCTCGCGCAGGAGCGCCGCCCCGCGCCCCTTGGAAACGACGCGTCGCGCCGGACAGCCCAGGTTCAGGTCAAAGAGGTCGGGGTTGCGCTTCAACAGCAGCTCGCAGGCCTTGAGCAGACGTTGCGCATCGTGGCCCAACATCTGCATCGCCACGGGGCGCTCCATCTCGCGGA
>SKLG01000030.1 GCA_007123335.1 Anaerolineae bacterium
CGTGCACCGCCTGTGGCGACTGCGCGCAGGCGTGCCGTTTTGGCGCGGTGGCGATGGACGCCGACGACGCCCCGGCGCGCATCCTGCGCTGGGCCTGCTGCGGCTGCGGGGCCTGCGTGTCGGCGTGTCCGGAGGGGGCCATCCGGCTGGTTTCGGCGCCGCTGGGCCGCTGGCATCGACAGCGCGCGCCGCTGGGCCCGCTCTTTTCGGCGTCGCTGGAGCCGGGCCGCGAGCATCTGGGCGAGGTGCTGACCGTCGTCAGACAGCAAGCCGCGCGCGCCGCTGTCGAGGGCTGCGCCGACTGGCTGCTCATCGCCGGCCCCGTCGGCAGCGGACGGGCGGCCATCGCCGCCTATGCCGGGGCAGATCTGCTGCTAACGGTGGTCGAGCCCGGTCCGCTGGGGAAGCGATCCCTGGAGCACGCGCTGGCGCTGGCCGAGCGCGTCGGCGCGCCGCTGGCGGTCGTGGTCGCCGGGGCTGATGCGCATGAGCAGGATGCCGCCAGCCTGGGCATCGAGCCTGACGCCCTCCTCGGCCAGGTGACGGTAGACCCCATGCCAGACCAACAGGCGCGCTCCCTGGAGCAGGACCCCCTGATTCAGGCGCTGGCCCCCGTCTGGGAGGCGTGTCGCGCGCGGCTCCAGCAGCCCTTTGTGGCGTGGGACGGCTAGAGCGTGCGCCCCATCGCCTGGGCGATGAGCCGCAGGTCGGCCATCAGCCGCCGAAAGTCGCTAAAGGTCAGGCTCTGCAAGCCGTCAGAGAGGGCGTTGGTCGGATCGGGGTGCACCTCGATCAACAGGCCATCGGCACCGGCGGCGAGGGCGGCGCGGGCCAGGGTGGGCACCAGTTGATAGTGCCCGGCGGCGTGGCTGGGATCGACGATGATCGGCAGGTGCGAGTCACGCTTGACCACCGCCACCGACGCGATATCCAGCGTGAACCGCGTGCTGGTCTCAAAGGTGCGGATGCCGCGCTCGCAGAGGATCACCTGGGCGCTGCCGCTGGCCAGCATATAGTCGGCGGCCTGTAGCCACTCGGTCACCGTGGAGGCCAGCCCCCGCTTGAGGATGCTGGGCTTGCCGCTGCGCCCCACGGCGCGCAACAGGGTATAGTTCGCCATGTTGCGGGCGCCGATCTGCAACACGTCCACATGTTCCACCATCTCGTCGAGGTGGTGGGGATCGATGATCTCGCTGACCACCGGCGCGTGGACCTCCTGGCGGATCTCTTCCAGCAGGTTCACGCCCTCCTCCTGCAACCCCTGAAAGCTAAAGGGCGACGTGCGCGGCTTGTAGGCCCCGCCGCGTACCAGCGTCGCGCCGGCCTCGGTGACGGCCCGCGCCGTGCTCAGGAACTGGTCGCGCGATTCGATGGAGCAGGGGCCGGCGATCACCGCCACCTTGGGGCCGCCGATGACGATATCGCCGATCTGCACCTGGGTGTCTTTTTCTTTGAACTCGCGAGAGGCCAGCTTGTAGGGGCGCATGATGCGCGTCACCGACTGGACGCCGGGCAGCACCGCAAAGTTCTCGGTGGGCACGCGACCCGTGTCGCTGCCCAGGATGGCGACGACAACCTTGTCGGTGCCGATGTTCAGTTGCGTCTCAAAGCCATAGGTGTGGGCCCGCTCGACGACGCCATTTACCTGTTCCTCGCTCGCCCCTCGGCGCATTTCAACGATCATCGCTGTCTTTTCCTCCCGCGCTATTGCGCTATGTGCATAGGCAGAGTATAGGCCAGCGAGGGATGGCGTCAAAAGGCGCCGGGTGTTTTGTAAGAGCCGAGCAGGCCTCACGCTGCTTGGCGCGGCGGATCTCGGCCAGTCGCTCGCGGGTCATCCCCGGCTCGTGAGAGCCGTCATTGCCGTCGGTGCACAGCACATAGACCACGCGACAGCCTCGCCGCGTCCAGGCCGCCGCCGAGTCCTCCTGGCGACACGACGTCGTCCACGTCCTCTGCCGGCCCGAGCTGACGCCGTGGGATCGCGTCGATCTCGCGACGGGCCCGTCAATCGCGGCTTGCCCGGCCATCGGCGCCGACCCCCGCCGCGTCATAGTGCGCCTCGACGAGGTGTGGCACGGCCCGGCCAACCGCTACACGACGACGCTGACGCTGGACGCGGACGCGTACTAGCGGGTCACTTGTCATGTAGCTTGCCATTCTTCCAAGATGGTCTTGTTTCGGCGGATGGGTCGGCGGGCGCAGGCCCCAGACCTATCCAGAGCGTGTCGGCGTTGACGGCTGCGGGCGCGACGAAGAGCCCGCTTGCCTACCCACTGAGAAAAGCTCTGGCACGCGCCGCATGACTTGCTCACTTTGCGCCGGACTGATCTGCTCCATGACCTTTCGTTCCTCCTCGGTGAGAGGTCGGAGTGGATTCCTCTGACGACGCGACATCTGGATCTACTCCCTCGGCACTCTGCTACAGATCAGCCTGCTCTAAAGTATGCTCGAAACGATGGTCTATGGCTAATCACATGACAAGTGACCCATCAGGTACTAGTTTCGGCATCCACATTCTCCCTCCCGGCAACGAGGAATACCTGCTTGCATCCGGGAAGCTGTTTACACGCCGAGTTGCCGGCAGTACTTCTGGCATAGGAGATCGCTGGACCATTCGTCTTTGCTCGCATCATACATCCTGGCCAAGTCCTCAATCGCGATCGACTGAACCTTTCGCGCAGTTCCATCAATCAACCTCAACTCAAACCCGGCGTCGATCAGTGCTGCCAAGTATTCATCAGGCCCAGAGCCTGCTAGACATAGCCCGAAAGGCCAGAACTCGGTGATTATCTTCACAGAGTCGCTCCTGTTGATCAGCTTCTTCATGCCCTTAAGTGCCATGTGCTCGGCACCTTGTATGTCCATTTTGATAAAGTTGACATTGATATCAGGAAGGTAGCTATCTAGGTCAGTAGCATTTACCTCAATGTAGTTACGATTATCTTTAGAGTCATATGTACGATGGTCACCAGGGTTATTAGCCAAAAACAGTCGTAGTATACCAGGTCGGTCGGACACAGCCTGATGCTCTAGCGTTACGTTCTTGTAGCCGTTTATCTGGACGTTCTTCTGGAGTAGGGCAAAGCTCCCAGGATCAGGCTCGAAGGCATAGACATGACCAGTGGGACCGACACAGCGTGCAAAGATCAGAGTGTAATAGCCGATGTTGGCACCGATATCCAAGACAATGTCTCCGGGTTTGATGATCTGCTGAACTAGCTCCGTGATGCACTGCTCATGACGCCCCACGACGCTCAGGCTCAGGCTATCAAACCTATCCAGGAACATTCGGTGGCCAAGGACTCTCACCGGCCCACCCGAGCCATCTCTGAGCATGTTTATCAGTCTGCCGTAGACGTATTTCGCTGGACCCCAGTTGCCGATCCCCGTAGACTGAAGATTATCGCGAATTAGTCGCAGGATGCTGGATATTGCTCTCTTGATCCCTAGCTTGAACCTGCTCAGCATTCTACTTCTTCCTTGCTTCTTATGGGTCTGTTCGGCCGACTAATGGGTCACTTGTCATGTAGCTTGCCATTCTTCCAAGATGGTCTTGTTTCGGCGGATGGATCGGCGGGTGCAGGCCCCAGATCTACCCAAAGCGTGTCGGCGTTGACGGCTGCGGGCGCGACGGAGAGCCCGCTTGCCTACCCACTCAGAAAAGCTCTGGCACGCGCCGATTGTAGCCTTGCCCGAGGCGCCCGGCAAGCGTCGGGCGTTGGGAACAACGCGCGACGCCCTCACCGCGCAAAGACCGTCCCCCGCACATAATCCGCCTCGGGCGACGCGAGAAAGGCCAGCAGCCGCGCCAATCCGGCGGGATCGCCGAACCCCGCAGCCGCCAGCGCCTCCTCCGGCGGCTGGCCCGCCAGGCGAGCGCTCTCCAGCGCCACCTCGCGCCGCATGGCGGTGTCGATGCCGCCCGGGCACACGTCGTTCACGCGGATGCCCAACGGCGCAAGGCTGCGCTCCAGCGTCATGGCCATGCCGTGCACCGCGCCCTTGCTCGCGCCATAGGCCACGGAGGAGCTGGGTCCGCGCACCCCCGCGCCCGAGGCGAGGAGCAGGATCACCCCGCCGCCGACCTGGCGCATCCAGGGCACGGCGTGCTTGACGCAGAGAAAGGCGCCCTTGACGTTGACATCCATCACGCCGCTGAACAGCGCCTCGTCCATCTCCTCGACGGGCATAAAGGCGCCCCGCAGGATCCCCGCCGAGCAGATCAACACATCGAGCCGCCCATAGTCCTCGATGGCCGCCGCCATGAGCGCCTGGCAGTCGGTCTCGCCGCTCACATCGCAGCGCACAAAGGCAGCCCCGCCGCCCGCCTGACGAATGGCCGCCGCCGTGGCTTCGCCCTCTGCCGCCAGGACGTCGCCGATCACGACCTGGACGCCCTCCGCCGCCAGCGCCAGCGCCGCCGCTCCACCGATGCCCCGCGCCCCACCGGTGATGACCGCCACCCGATCCGTCGGCGCCATGCTACTCCCTCCAGGTCAAACCGGCTTGGGCCAGGGCCGCATCGACGGCCCGCTTGGCGCGCGGGATCTCTTTGTCGGGCAGGTGCTCGATGAGCACAAAGCCGTCGGGGCAGGCCGCCTCAAACCGGCGCAGATAGGTCGGGAGGTCCATGATGCCATCGCCGGGGGCGCACTCGGAGATGTGCAGGGTGAGCATCTCGTCCACCCGCGTGTCCTTGATGTGGCCGCAGACCGTGTACTCGCCCAGTAGGTCAAAGATGCGGTGGAGGAAGGAGGTGGTGTCAAAGGCGTCGTCCAGCGAGCCTACAAAGTTGACCGCATCCATGTTAAAGCGCACCGCCGGGGAGCCCACCGCCTCGATCACATAGCGCACCCGCTCCATGGTGTCGAGAGGCGAGGGGACCCCGCCCTCCAGAGCCAGCACCACGCCCTCCTCCTCGGCGGCCGAGGCCGTCTCGCGCAGGCTGCGGATGAGCCGGTCGATGGTCTCCGGGCTGGTGTTGCCGGGATAGGGCAGCCAGTGCCCGCGCGGGTTCAAGCTTCCCGGTCGCACGTGGGTGATGGACGAGCCGAGCCAGCGGGTGCAGCGGCAGCTATAGCGCAGCGCCCGCACCCCCGCCTGCCGCTTCTCCTCGTCGGTATCCACCAGGCGCTCATACAGCGGGTTGGCGTGGGCCACCGTCACCCCGGCGCCGGCCAGGACCTCGCGCACCCGCACCAGCTCCTCCTCGGTGCACGCCTCGGGGTCGCGCAGCACCGCGCTCACCCCGGTGAACCCCGCCTGGCGAATGCGCTGCGCCACGCCCTCATCCACCAGCGACAAATCCAGCGGAAACATCCCGGCCACACCTGCTCTCATGATCGTCCCTCCTTTGCATCGGCTCGATGGGCGTTCGTTGGATAGGCGGACAACCTGCCGAGGGCGTTGGGTACACCACACGCTCGGCGGTCCCGTCCATGGCACTGTATCGCGATCTATAGGCGCGCGCAAGGTGCCTATGTATTAGGTGCCGGGCACTTCAGAAAGTGCCCGGCACCTGATCGGCACCCGGGGGCGTTGTGCATCTCCCCCCTCTGGACTACAATTCGCTCATCGCATTCAGGTTGGGCCGCGTCGACCACCCGACGCCGAGAAAGGAAGAGACCCATGGCTTCAGGAACCATGCGCGCCATTCACGATGGACCGTCCAGCCCGCTTTTTTGGCCCTTGGGCTATCAGGCCGCCGGCGCCGCCGCGAGCGCCCTCGTCGCGCCGGGGGAGCTGGCCCAGGCGGGCCTCTCGGAGCAGCTATCCGCCGCGGCGCAGCACGCCCCCGGCGGCGCCTGCACCTGCTGGGGCATCCCCTTTCGCATCGACCGCCTGGCCGTGCTGCGGGATACGCCCATCGAGCTGGCCTTTGACTCCGCGTTGACGGCGGCGTCGCGCCCCGACGCGGCGCAACCGCGCTGGCTGGTGTTCATGCACACCGCCGACCTCAAACCCTTGGGGCCGGACCTGGGTCCCCAGCAGCCCGGGCAGTCCTTGGCCATGCGCGGCCAGGGCCATCTGGGCCAACCAACGGCCGCCTATGTCCTCCTCTACGCCGACGGCAGCGAGGAGCGGGTGGTGCTGCGCCGCCGCTTTGAGATCGGCGCCTTTCAGCGCATCTGGGGCGAGAACTGTTTCACCGCCGTGGCCCA
>SKLG01000122.1 GCA_007123335.1 Anaerolineae bacterium
GGCACCTGCCAGCCATTGAGCATGTGGATCTGAAAGTCCGCGGGGATGTAGATCAGCAGCATGTTTGCCCAGAACCAGGCCTTGACGAATAGCGCCAGATCGTCGAGCTGATCGAGTCGAAACAGGCCGTCCTTGAGCTCGCCAAAGAGCGCCAGAAGAAAGGCGAGGCCCAGAAGGATGGGCAGCCGATAGAGAGGTGGAGTAAAGACCCCGGCATTGGAGAACTGCGCCAACACCTGTTTCCAGATCGGATCGAGCGATGTGAGCAAGACGGAGTAGATGGCAGGCCAGACGGAGAGGATACCGATGATGGCCAGCGCTTTGATGGCCCGCCACGGCACGATCCGATCGCGCGCGATCAGAGCAAGGACAAAGGCCCCGAGTATGCCATAGACGAGGACGAGATCGTAGGCATGTTGCCATCCCAGCACGAGGGCTAACACCCCGCCCGCCACCGCGTAGCGAAACTCGCCTGTGGCCTGCGTGCGCAGAAACAGCGGAAAGACGGCGATATACAACGCCGCGGCAGTAAAGTGGGGATAGGCCATCATACAGAAAAAAGTGTTCGCCTCTGCCACATAGAGATCGAGAGGAAGGGGGAGTGTTCCCTCCATCAGCGTGTACTTGAGCAACACCAGGACCCAGCCAAAGCCCGATGCGAACACAATGGCCAGCAGACAGGTGCGCGCGGTCAAGCGATCTGGGTAGCAGGATCGGCACCACCAATAGGCGATGAACAAGAACAGGGGGATTGCGGTGATGCGCAGGATCTGAAATGGCACGGCGTATCCCGTCCCTAGGAGCCTGCCGAGACGACCCAGGGGCCACCACAGGAGGTTGAAAAAGGCGGGATCGTTCGGTTCGGGCGTCAGCTTGTTCGCCGCCAGATTCGCTTGACTCAGCTCTCGCATCCAGGAAAAATACTGGGCGTGGTCCGGCACGTTCAGCAGGATGCCCATAAAGCGCTTGCCCGGCGGCGCTGATAGATAGCCGTACAGATAGGGCAGACTGGTCAGGAGCAGCAGGATGACGATGACCCCGATCAGAAACCGCCCATCCCAAGGACGCGCCGGTGGAGCGTCTCGTCGGTGGCAGGTCGCGCCAACGTCGGGTGAAGATGTCATCGCCCCGCCTCCCTTCGCACGAGCTGACCTGACGGCTGAATCATGGGATCATGCTGGCCATAGCCACGGCTTGCCAGGAGCCAGATCAACGCCAAAAGACCGAGAGCGGACAGCAAGGGAAGGAGGCTCCACCAGCCTGGCAGTCCGAGCAGCGTCCCCACATTCCGAGCAACGTCGCCCCTGGTGATGTGGGGCCACGCATACTCCAGCAGGGGATTGCGGAACGTGTCCGGGGGATAGAGCTGACCGGCCAACGATAACCCCCACGTGGCGACAAGTGACCAGAGGAGAAGCACCGTTAGCAGGAACGCAGCGAATGGCCTGCTCGGCTTGATTGCGTCGGTGGTGAGCAGGGCCAGGAAAGGCAGTCCAGGGAGAATGTAGCGAGGTCCAACAGACCATCCACCCCACCACATAATCGAAGACGCATTAAACATGAAAAAAGACAGGAAAATTCCCAACATCAAGAAAAGCTCACGGCGGCGCCCTCTGCGACGCCACCAGAAGAGGGCTCCTGGAAGAGCGAGAAGAAGCCATGGAGAAAGCACAAAGATACCGCGATAGAGGCCGAAGGTGAGACCCCATAGCGCATCAGGCTGAGGGCCAACTAGGCTAAAGAAACCCGTTTCGTGCTGTTCCATGTAGAGCGTAGAATGAGCGTATCCCAGTGAGAAGGGAGAGCCAAAGATATGATTGTTATATACACCAAGGATGACTCCAAAGAGAGCCAGAGACAATCCCAAAGCCAGCAGGAATCTGACATTGGGCCTGACCAGGACGCAGTAGGCAACGATACACAGAACGCCCAGCGCCGCCGGGTATTCGGTGAGCACGCTGTAGCCCAGCAGCGCGCCAACAAGCGCACCCTTTTTGATCGAGGCGTTGCTTCCAGAGATGACGAGCGCAAAGCTACCGAGGAGTAGGGCCGCACACAGCTGATGTCCAAAAAATGCATTTGCGTAGGCAAAGGCTGGCGTCAACAGACCGTAAGATAGTGCCACCAGAGAGCCCGCCAGCACGCTGTGCGTCATGCGGTGCGCCAGCCTGTAGAGCAGCACGCCGGTGATGGCGCTGGGCAGGGCCGCGGTCACGAATGCCACGGCCACCAGGGCGATGGCGAAGCGCACCTTGTGCTCCAGCAGGCCCGAACCGTCCTCGCGCAGTGTTTGCGCCACGGCCTCATTCGCCTCCAGCCTGGCCATCAGAGTCTGCATGGCTGGCAGATGAAACATGGGCCTGAGCGCCGCATACACCGGAATGCCTAGGAACGCCACACCGGGCGCCTTGTCGCTATAGTAGTGATCGCCGATCTTGGCATAATCCCCTGTGTTCTCGACGTACTTGTCGATTTGAAACGTGCCATCGTCCACCACGGCGAGGACCATGTTCAGGCGCGAGTTCTGGTTCCAATCCGCCCAGCGCGGGAAAAAATACACATAGCAGGTCAACAGAAGGGCAAAGATGCAGATCTCGGGGATCCATCGTTTGAGTCGGGTCATTTGTATACACCTTTGCCTGCGTAGATATCGCCTAGCGGCTTGCACGCCTCGCGATAGTCGTACTTGGCTACCACGGACCTACGGCTATGCAAAGACAATGTGTCAGCCAACGCGGGGTCGTCAAGCACTCGAAGGACGCTGCCTGCAAGCTCTTCGGGCGAATCCCCGATCAGCACATCTCGTCCTGGAGCTAGATCGATGCCCTCGCAGCCCAGCGTTGTCGATACGATCGGGATGCCCTGCGCCATCGCGTTCAGTATCTTGACCCGCATCCCCCCACCTGCCCGCAGCGGCACCACCATAGCAGCGGCGCGCTCCAGATATAGAGTGGGATCGGCAACATAGCCCGTTACATTAATACCCGATTGCCCCTTGCTTAACGCGATAATCTCCGCCGGTGGCCGAGATCCGACGATGTCGAACTGGACGTCGGGACGTTCCTGCCGTATCCGCGGATACACCTCCCGAGCAAACCAGAGCACCGCGTCGATGTTGGGCGGCCAGTACATGGTGCCGATATGCAGGATATGCACCGGGTTGGGCTTTCGCACGACCGGCTGCACTTCGTCCACATCGATGGCAATGGGGATGACGGCGATGTCCCTCGTGCCCCCAGTAGTCTCCAGCAACGCCATCTTGTCCTCATCACTCACCGCCAACACGGCGTCAAATTCACGAACTGCGCACCCTTCGTAGCGCTTGAGCAAGCGCCAATCTCGCTCTAGAAAGAGCCTCTGCGGACCAAGCCGCATGGTCGCTGCCGTCCGCTTGTAGAGCAGCCACAGCGCATTGTGGGCGTCGAGCACTTTGCGGGCTTTACGTACCTGCCGCGCGTATTGAGCCATGTTCAGTTGGTCCGCGTGGACCACATCGAACGGCGCCTCGGTGGATAGGCGATCGACAAGCCGGCGCATGGCCGTCCGCGCATCGCGAACCATCATCCAAGGCTGTCCGGTGGCCAGACTGGCGACCATGGCCAAGCCGTCCCGAACACGGCTGCGCTCCATGGGCACGGTGTACACTGCCCGACAGTAGCTCCTCAGGCGCTCCACATCCGCTGACTGATCACCGCGCACAAAGGAGACGAGGGTCACATCGTGGTGCTGCGCCAAATACTTGAGTACGTTCCACGTCTTGATCTTGGGCCCGCTGTCGGGCGGATAGGGCAACACCTGGGTGAGCAACAAGATATGCATCGCTTCCTCCCCCACTGTGGCTTACAGGTCTGCCAGCAGACGCCACAGCTGTTCAAAAGCAAGATGACGTGGCCCTGGCATGAGGCCAACACCTGGTTGTTGTCTCGCGCAAAGCCCACGTTCTCGGCGCTGTGTAACACCTTCACCTGCGTAAAACGCGGCATTGCCGTTCCCGTAGGCACCATGAAGAAGGATCCTGGGCTGCATCACTCTCCTCTTACACGTTTATAGACCTCAATCGTCTCTTTAGCGCATCTTCTCCACGAGAACCTCATAGCCCTCTCATATCCACGGTGCACCAGCATGGCCCTCAGATCGTCATCCTTGAGTGCCCTCACCATAGTCGCGGCCATCTGGGGTGCATTCTCCGGCGCTACGGTTAGAGCGGCATCGCCGACGATCTCTGGAATTGACGACCTGTCAGAGGCCACTACTGGCGTTCCGCAGGCCATGGCCTCCAATGGAGGAAGGCCAAATCCTTCATAGAGGGATGGGAAGACGAAAAGCTTCGCATCACTGTACAAAAGTACTAACTCCTCATCGGTCACGCGAGACACAAACCGTACGAAACTCGCCAGACCAAGCTCCTTAACACGTCGGGTCAGTTCTGACGCCAGATTCACATGCGTTAAGACGATCACCAGTTGATAACACGCTTGGACACTATCAGGAAGGAGCGCATATGCCTCGAGCAGTGTGCTCATGTTCTTCCTCGGGTCAGCCGAGCCAATAGCTAGAATATAGTCAGAATGGATCTCGTGCTGCCTTCTGACTAGATACAAGGCATTTTCATCATCTACCCTACGGAAGATAGGGCTTGCAGCCTCGTGAGTAACAAAAACTCTTTCAGGCGGCACTTTCAAATGTAGAACAATGGTCTGCTTGGCATGATCAGATACCGTGATCATGGCGGCAGCCCTTTTCGCCGAGATCTCTGTAATAAGCCTATAGTAAAGCTCCATACCCCATCGCCTTGCCTGCGTGTGGCCACCTTTATTCCTATTTCCATGCATATACCAGATCATGTCGTGTATCGTGACCACCGACGGACAAAAAAGACACAAGGGCGCTGTCAAGCTCGGTGAGTGCAAGAGATCTAGCTTGTCCCTATTGGCTTGATAGGCTAACCCGATCTGCTCCCGCCAAGGCATTCCTATTATGGGGAGAGTTCCTGGTACCACCTTTGTAGTAAAGTTGGGACCCAGCGCAGTCGCGTCGAACACCGCTGATCGGTCAGTATACAGAGTATACTGATTCTCGTCATCCATATCGGCCAGTGCGACGACCAGGTTTGTGATGTAGGTCTTGAACCCCCCTGGCTGAGGATGAGTTAAAAATCGAGCATCGATGCCGATTCTCATGTTGATGTCCGTGCACTCTGCGCAGCCGATATCGTATCGTCAATTGTTCCGTGTCGATACTTCTGAAGCAGCCATAGTATCAGTTTCCATTGCACCTCAAGGCGTTCAGTCATATCATGGCTCCGATGCACTCCCAGATGCCAGGCAAGACCACGTCGCAACAAGCCAAAAGTATTCATAACTACCAGCCCTGTTCGTAGGAAACGCACACTTCCCGATCCATGATGTTTAGAAAAGAACTGTAATTTACTGTTATAAAGAAGAATTAGCTGGGTTAGGCTCGCTCGATTAGCGCTGCCCCCTCCTCTATGCATGATTCTGATATCATCCAGATAGCAGACCCTCCAACCGCTGCGCTTCATGCGAAAACACCAGTCCATCTCCTCTGAATACATGAAAAACGACTCATCAAGCAGGCCTACGTCCTCGACAGCTTCAGAGCGAGCCAAGATACAGGCTCCACCCAGCCAATCAACCTCGTATACACGTGGCATCCGCTGGATCAGGCGCCGTGTGCGAGGATTCCATCCAAGAAGCTCCGTCAAACAGGTGGGAAAACGAGCCCACGATCTCTGCAAGGACCCATCAGGATTGACGAGTCGACAACCGACAATCCCGGCCTGGGGATACCTATCAGCAAAAGTTACCAGGGAGAAAAGTGCGCCGGGAAACACGATCGTATCACTGTTAAGAAGTAAAGCATATCGCCCTTTGATCTGCTCAAGCGCCTGATTATTGGCCCGCGCAAAACCCACGTTCTCAGCATTACGGAACAGTCGCGCCTGAGGAAAACGCGACTCGACCATCTCCACGCTGCCATCGGTGGAGCCATTATCCACCACGAGCACCTCGCAGGCGAGGTCACCTGCCGTGTCATAGACAGACTGAAGACACTGGGCCAGGAGGTCGCGGGTATTCCAGTTCACGACGATGACTGAAAGATCGATCGCTCTTACGTTCACGATACACCCTTTGTTAAAA
>SKLG01000288.1 GCA_007123335.1 Anaerolineae bacterium
GGCGGCCCGGCGCTCGGCCGAGTGGGTGGCCAAGGGCTTTACCGCGCTCAAATGGTATCTGGCCTACAACCAGGCCGATGGCCAGGAGGGCCTGCGCCAGAACGTGGCCCTGGTGCGCGCTGTGCGTGAGGCGGTGGGCGACGACGTGGATATCATGGTCGATTGCATCCTCTCAGGCTCGCAGGGCAACTCTTTGCTGTACGCCCGCGAGCTGGCCCGCCGGCTGGAGCCCTACCATCCAGCCTGGCTCGAAGAGCCGCTGCATAACGACGACCTGGACGCCTATCGGATGCTGGCCCAGTCGACGTCGATCCCCCTGGCCGTGGGTGAGCGCTGGCAGAGCCGTTGGCAGATCAAGGCGCTCCTCGACAGTGGCGCGCCCTCGGTGTTGCAGCCCGATCCCAACGGCGCTGGCGGCATCACCGAGATGGTCAAGATCATGACCCTCGCTTCGGCATATGGCCTGCCGGTGGTGCCCCACGCCAACGAGTCGTGTCGCAACGCCGTGCATCTGCTCTTTGCCCAGCCGCCGCGCACCTGCCCCTTGGGGGAGTGGGGCGTCAAGATTAACCACAACATCCAGTGGTTCTACCAGGATTTCTACGAGCCGGTGGAAGGCTATTTCCCGCTTCCAGACGGGCCGGGATTCGGCTATGCCCTGGATCCTGGGAAGATTGTGGCCACAAGGGAGATATCGCTGTGAAGGTATCTCGCGCTATCGTGACACGTGTGTGGGGGAGGACGCCGTGACCTATCTGACTATCGCCTATCTGGTGCTCTGGGGATTGACCTTTGGCTATGTGTTCTCGATTGCCGCACGCCAAAAGCGGCTTGAGCGGGATATGACTTTGCTGCTTCGCGAGAGGGGCGAGGACGCGGATCGCGCCCAAAGATGATCTACGTCCTAACCGTACGCGACAAGATCACTGTTTATGACGGGGAAGCTGAGCATAGTAGGCTACGCCGACCACGCCCAGGAGCACGCCGGCAAAGGATGCGCCAAAGACGATAAAGCTAAGGGCAAAGCTGGGCGTGATCACGCGGATGGTCATCAAAAAGGCCAGGATCACGCTAAGGACCATCAGCGTCAGACCGATCAGCAAATAGCGAGCGCCACTGGACAGCTTTGGCATCGCCCTCCTCGTATCCCAGACCCTCATCGGTGCAGCCAGCACTTGCTCAAGTGGGCCGTCTCGATGTCAAACTCGGGCGGCTCCTGCGTGTCACAGAGCCCACTGATGGCGTGGCTGCAACGGGGATGAAAGCGGCATCCTGTTGGCGGATGTACCAGGCTGGGCGGCTCACCCGGTGGCACTTCTCTAAAGGTCTCGGCGTTTGCCGCGTCGGGATCTGACGTTGCCGCCAGCAGGGCATGCGTATAGGGATGGCTGGGATTGGCCAGAAGATCATCGACCAACGCTTTTTCTACCACCTGGCCCGCGTACATGACAAAGATGCGCTCGGCAAAATAGCGCACGGTGGACAGATCGTGGGTAATATAGATCACCGCCAGATTGTGGGACAACTGGAGCGCCCGCATCAGCTTGAGGATCTCCACGCGGATAGAGGCATCGAGCATGGACACCGGTTCGTCGGCCACAATCATCTTGGGCTGCAAGATCATGGCCCTGGCGATCACCACCCGCTGCTGTTGGCCGCCGCTGAGCATGTGCGGGAACTTAACCGTGACCTCTTCAACCGGGGTCAGCTTGACCTCCGTCAAGGCGCGGCGGATGCGCTCCTGGCGCTCGGTGCTGCTCTTGATGCCGTTGATGATCAACGGCTCCTCCAGAATGCGCCCTACGGTGAAAAAGGGCGGCAAGGCGCCGAAAGGATCCTGTTGCACATACCCCACGTGCGAGCGATACCACTGCATCCGGCGCGAGCCAAGGGTGCTGATGGCGGTATCCTCGAACACGATATCGCCCTCGGTGGGCAGGTGCAGCCCGAGGATCGCCTTCATCAACGTCGACTTGCCGCAGCCGCTCTCGCCGACCACGGCCACGGCCTCGCCATAGCCGAGGTCAAAGCTCACGCCGTCCACGGCGCGCACCGACCCGGCATGGCCGAATCCCCAGCGGCGCAGCTCAAACCAGACGCGCAGATCCTGCACCGAGAGCACGGTGCCGTTTTGGGTCTCTGTGGTGTCCTCTATGGTTAATGTATTCGCCTGCATCATGCGGCGCTCCTACATGTTGATAGTTGGATGAAAGGCTGGATTATTCCGTTTGTACCTGTTCCATCTCGGTCTCATTTTGAATGGGCGTCGAAAGGTCGCCATGGTCGTACAACCAGCAACGCACCTCGCGTCCATCATCGGCGACGACGGGTGGATTTTCGTCGCAACGGTCGAACCGCGCCGGACATCGCGACGCAAAGCGGCAGCCTGGCGGCAGCCCTACGAGGCTCGGCGGCTGCCCGGTGATGAACTCGGGCTCGGCATCGCCTCGCAGACGAGGCACGCTGGCCATCAGCTTGCGCGAGTAGGGATGCAGCGGCTCGGTAAAGAATCGCGCGGCATCACCGACCTCGACGATCTGCCCGGCGTACATCACCGCCACCTTGTCCGCCAGCTCGCTGGACGTGGCAATGTCGTGGGTGATGAGGATAAAGCTCGTCTCCATCTCTTGCTTGATGCGCTTGAGCATATTCATAATGTTGGCCTGGGTGAGCACATCCAGGGCCGAGGTGGGCTCGTCGAGGATGATCAGCGCCGGCGCGGTCACCAACGACATGGCGATGGCCACCCGCTGGCGCATGCCGCCGCTGAGCTCAAAGGCATAACGCTGCATAAAGTCCAACGGCACACCCACATGCTCGAACATGCGTCGGGCCTGCTCAAGCGCTCTTTCTCGATTCACATCATAGTGTACCATCATCGGCTCGGCCACCTGGTCGCCGACGCGCATGACCGGGTTCAAGGCGTTCATGGCCGCCTGAGGCACCAGCGACATATTGACCCAGCGCACCTGACGCCGAAAGGCCTCGTCGCTCAGCTTCATAACATCAGTGCCGTTGAGAAAAACCTGGCCCGAATAGGTGTGTACATTGCGGGGCAACAGCCGCAGAACCGCCTTGGCCAGCGAGCTCTTGCCGCAGCCCGACTCGCCGATAACCACCACCGCCTCGTCATGGGCAAGCTCAAAGTGAACGTCATCCACGGCCTGGACGACGCCACTTGCGGTGCGAAAATAGAGCTTTAAATCGTTGATGCGTAGCAATGTATCTTGGGCCATGATATCTATAGACCCCTCAGTCTTGGGTTTAGGATGCGGTCTAACGAAAAGCCCACCATGGCAAAAGCCAGTCCGACGACCATCAGTAGCACGGCGGGTTGCAGCACCCAGTAATATTGTCCATTATGCAGCGCGCCCTGAGCGCGGGCGTTGTCAATGAGTTTGCCCCAGGTGGGCAGCACCGGGTCGCCCAGCCCGAGGAGGGCCAGCGACGCCTCCAGGAATACATAGACGGGCACGCCGCTAACCAGCGAGGGGATCATCACCGGCAGGATCCTTGGGATCAAGTATAAGGTGATGATGCGACTGTTACTGGCTCCATAAGCCCTGGCGGCTTCGATATAGGGCGCCTCTTTGACCTGCAAAAAGATGGCGCGGAAGGTCTTGATAGCGCCGCCAAAGATGCTCAGCGCGATGACAGCCCCCAGGATGACCCAGATGCTGCGGCCTTGTGGGTAAAAGGTGCCCACCATAATCAGAATAGGCAGGATGGGCAAGATCATGTTGACCTCGGTGATGCGCTGAATGATCGCATCCACCCAGCCGCCGAACCAGACGCCCACCGCGGCGATGAACATGGTCGTCAAGGTCGTACCTAGCGCGGCGAGCAGGCCAAAGGACAGGGCGATGGGCGTACCCCACATGAGCGCCACCATCAGGTCCCGGCGCCGGTGATCGGTACCGGCTAGCCCGTGAAGCTGGCCATAGGCCACCCATTTAGCCTCCACGTCGGTATCGGCTTCAAAGGTGTGGACATGGACCTCCAGCTCGTAGGTTCCCTTGAGGGGTGTCGGGCTGTCGGCGTCGGGATCGGCAAAGAGGGCCACCTCCGGTCGATCGCTGCGCAGTCGGCGCGTGAGCCGCGAATCCAAGGCGAGGCGATAGGTCTCTGACCGGCGCACCGGGAACTCGCCCAGACGGATTTCGCGATCATCGGGCGTGCGCCAGAATAGCGAGGCATGAGGCGGTCTTTGCTCGTATTCTGCCTCCAAGAACACGATCAGCTCTTGCGGAAAGCCATCATACGCATAGTCAAACGTGAACAGCAGGGTGATATCTTGAGCATCGGACGACGTTGGCGACGTGGCGACGGTCTTGGTCGCGGCGCCATCCCGGCTGTTCAGCACCAGTGTGGTGGGCTGCTTTTGACGCAAGAATAGATTGTACCAGGCCGGGCCGGCGAGCCTGGGATTCTCACCCCACACATCTTCGCCGCCGCGCCACAGGCGGATGGCCTCGCTATAGGGTATTGTCGCGATGGTGTACAGCGCTAGTAGGACCATCGCTGTGATGATGACGATGCCGATAATGGCCGAAGGATATTTGCGGATCTGTTGTAGACTGCGCAAAAGACTTTTCATACTCTTCTCGGTTCTCAACTACCGACCCTGACGCGAGGGTCGACCAAGGCATAGATAAAATCGAGTAAAAAGACGGTGAGCGCCAGGAGATAGGCATAGAGGACTGTGGAACCGACGATCACCGGCGTATCATACAATTGAATGGCGGAATAGAGCAGTCGACCCAGGCCCGGCCAGTTGAACACCGTTTCCAAGATGATGGCTCCTTGCCACAGGCCGATGAGCAGCAGCGCGAAACTGGTGATAATGTTTGGCAGCGTGGGGCGCAGAATATAGCTACGCTCGATCTCTCGCGAGGAGAGGCCTTTGGCCTTGGCCATCTCGACATAATCCTCGCTGGAGAAGATCAAGAAGAAGGTGCGCCAGCCATAGACGCCGGAGAAAATACCGCTTATCAGCCAGGCGAGAACGGGCAACGTGAGGTGGCGCAAGACGCTCACGCCATATTCCACCCTGGAGGCGGGAGGTGGCGCCTTGACCATGCCACCGAAGGGGAGCCAGCCCAGTACGGCGGCAAATAACAAGAGCAAAAAGATACCATAGAACCACGCCGGCGCCGATGAGAGGGGCGATAGAGCGATCACCAATCTGTCCATGAGGCTGCCGTATTTTCGCGAAAGATATAGGGCGAAAAATACACTTAGCCCAAAAAGCAGCAGGTTCGATGTAGCCATGAGCAGTAATGTGGGGGATAGCCGCTCCAGGATGATCAGACGCACCGTTCTGGAGCCGCTATCGCTGGATATATGTTGTGCGCGACCGAGGTTGAGGGTCAGAGCATCCGTAAGAAAGCGAAAACTGCGTATGATAAAGGGCTGATCCAATCCCAGCCGTTGTTCCTCGACGCGCACCATTTCGTTGATCATTTTGGTGCGCTCGGCGGTGGGCAACTGGCGCATATCGGGATTCATGCTTACCCCGATAGCCACCCGCTCGCGGATCTGCCCGCGACGGATCTCGTCAACGTGTCCGCCCATGTTGGCGACCAGGATAGTCAGGTATATACCCACCACGACGGTTGCCAAAAGCGCCACCGTCCGTATGAGGGTGTACTTGGCAACCCTGCCCACCGTTCTCGAATACCCGGCGGCCATGATCTTGGTAGGGCTGGTTGTATCGGCGGTCTGTGTTGCCTCAGCCATAGACTTTTTCTCTTATGTGTAAAAGATGAATGCAACGGCGTAAGGCGCCCCTTGCTATGGAGCACACGCGGCATCAGTTTTCAATCGATGATAATGGGAGGGACACGAGAACCCTCGTGTCCCTCCACCATGCATGGTTCTCAATCGCTCTTGGTGCGTGTTACTGCGCGGTCACAAAGGTAAGCGCATCGCTGCTGGGTACGGCCACGCGCCTGGAGACGACCACCACCTCGAGCCGGTTCGAGCCGGCCGGGAGGTTGTTCGTGTCGTTCGCGCTGAGGACCACTTCCCAGAGGCCATCATCTACCGCCTCGGCGTCGCCTACAATGGCGAGTTCACCCGTGGCGTCAAAGACCAGGTAGCGCACCTGATCGATGTCCCTGATGGCATAGGGCTCGTCGTTAAAGGTAACCTCGA
>SKLG01000302.1 GCA_007123335.1 Anaerolineae bacterium
ATGAGCCTCAAGCTCCCCGAGCGCCTGCGCAACTTGTCCAAGACGTTGATTCGCGAGGGGACGGGATCCAAGCGGTTCGTGCTCAGTTCCTTTGTGCTGGGATTTGGGGTGTCGCTGGTCGAGCTGGCCTGCACGGGCCAGGTCTATTTACCCACCATCATCTTTGTCCTCGGTGTGCCCGAGTGGCATGGATACGCCGGACTGCTGCTGTTGCTCTACAATATCATGTTCATCCTGCCGTTGGTCGGTGTGTTTGTGCTCGTCTACTATGGCACCTCTTCAGAGCAGCTCATCGAGTGGATGAACAAGCATGCGGCCACGGTCAAGCTAGGCATGATGGCGCTCTTCTTATTGCTCGCTAGCTGGCTTGGATATAGCATTTTGAGCACATTGCAGATCATATAGGGCCATATACCTGTTTGGGGCCGGTAACAAGGCCGTGATCATCGGTGTCGTTCGCATGTATCAATAGATGGACAGGGGAATCTGAATATGAGTGGATCTGTACAGCGTGTCCTCGTCATCCTCCTGCTGCTCGGTCTAGTGATCGGCTGCGCGCCAGCCGATGCTCCGAGCCAACCGACCCAGGCTCTGGCGCCCGCACCTGTCGGCGCGCCAGGTCCGACGCGGGTCTATGATGTGCCACCACCGCCCACACCGACGCAGCAGGCTGAAGCGGTTCCACCGACGGCCGAGCCGACGGACTCGCCTGTTGCCCAGAATTCGCCGAGCCCAGCGGCTGACCCAGACGCGTGGAGCGGCCTGGTGACCATCCTGCATACCAACGACTCGGTCGGCTATCTCGATCCCTGTGGTTGAGGCGTCCCCCAAGGGGGCGTGGCCCGTCGGGCCACTTTGATCAAGCAGGTTAGGGAAGGGGCTGATCATCCCGTTCTGTTGCTGGACGCCGGAAACACTCTGTTTGGGCAGTGGGTTGCTGTACAGAGTGAGGGCCAAGCCCTCATCGATGCCATGAACGTCATGGGATACGATGCCATGACCGTGGGTATGATGGATTTGATGGTCGGCGTGGACGCATTGCGTCAGCGTGCCGCTGAAGCCGCTTTCCCCATCCTTTCCAGTAATCTACTCGACGCCGATCGTAACCCGATCCTGCCGCCCTACGCCATCCTGGAGCGTGATGGGTTGCGCATCGGCATTATCGGCGTCACCGAGCCCGAGGCCGCCGAAGAGCTAGCTATGCGCAATATCACCGTTCACCTGCTCGATCCCGTGGAGACGGTGCAGCACTATCTGCCGGAAGTACAGGAGCAGGCCGATAT
Source organism: Anaerolineae bacterium (assembly GCA_007123335.1). Lineage (GTDB taxonomy): Bacteria > Chloroflexota > Anaerolineae > UBA1429 > UBA1429 > SKLG01. The sequence goes on from SKLG01000302.1 coordinate 1,284, forward strand.
GGTCATTCTGCTCTCCCACTTGGGCCTTCAAGGGGATCAGGTCCTGGCCGGGGCCATCGATGGCATCGACGTCATCGTGGGGGGGCGTTCGCGCAGGCTGATGCAGGCGCCTGAGGTGGTGGGGCGCACGACCATCATCCAGGTGGGCCATAGCGGCGAGTGGTTGGGCAAGCTGGATATTGAGCTCGCTTCTGGCGAGGTGTCGCTCAACGCTTCTGAGATTCTGTTCATGCGCCCGGATGTGGAGGACGATCCCGAGTTGGCCGCGCTAGTAGAGCGTTACAAGCAGCAATATCCCGTGCCGACACGCAGCCATTAGAGAGGGAGATTATGAGCACAAAGCCGCGAGTCCTATTTCTCTGTTCGGGAAACTCGGCGCGCAGCCAGATGGGCGAGGCCCTGCTGCGCAAATATGCCGGCGATCGCTTTGAGGTGTACAGCGCCGGGCTAGAGGCCAAGGGGATTAACCCCTATACGGTGCGCGTCCTGGAGGAGATCGGCATGGACATGTCGGCTCATCGCTCCAAGGACCTGAGCGAGTACCTCGGCAAGATCCATTTCAGCTATCTGATCACCGTATGCGACCGCGCGGCCGAGGCCTGCCCCATCTTTCCGGGCATGGGCCAGCGGCTGCACTGGCCATTCGAGGATCCGGCGGCGTTCGTCGGCAGCGAGGAAGAGACCCTGAGCAAGTTCCGCGGGGTGCGCGACCAGATCGACGAGCGCATCCGTGCCTGGCTGGCCGAGACCGAATAGTCAGAGGAAAGGGGAATCCATGTCCTCCCCATTGAGCTATTGTCAGATCCTGATCGGACGCAGCATGACCGGCTTGGTTGGCTTGCAAGAGATTATGGATGAGCTGGCCGAGGCCGGCGTCTCTGCGGACGCGCCGGATGTGAGCCAAAAGCTGATCGACGCGGTGGGCAAGCACAACTATGTGCCTCGTGGCGCGGTGGATCAGTACGAGGCCGCCCTCGTGCGCGAATACCGGCGGCATCTACAAGCTCGCGAGTCGGGCGAGAGCGGCCGCGTCTGGCGCGACCCGCACAAGGCGCACAACTGGTATCCGACCATTTTCGCCGAAAAATGTGATGGTTGCGGCGACTGTCTGCCCGTCTGTGCCCGCGATGTATTGGCCCGTGCTGACGATGGCGACGCAGGATCCGTCGTCATTGTGCTCGAACCCTACGCCTGTTCCGAGGGCTGCCAACTCTGCGCCCGAGCGTGCACCCGTGGCGCCATCGTCATGCCACCGAGGGAGGCGTTGCACCGCAATATCGCCGTCTCCGGCGGCCGGCACTAGACCGGATGCTACGCGCTGGCGACCGACGAGGATCACAAGGGGGTGAGACGATGAGTACGCAAGAGACCCTGGATCGCGCACTGGCCAGGCTGACGCCGGCGTGGTTACAGGAGACAGTCGTGACGCTGGCCAAGGAACAGCCATCGCGGCTCGAATCCGGGATATCTTTGCTAGATATTCTCGACGTTTTGCTACAGGACGCCGACCTGGGCGTAGGCGCCCAGGCCTGGTCAGCGAGATTGCGCCTCCAACGCGTTATTGCCGAGATGGCGATGCAGATGCCGGGCCTGCATTTTGTCCAAGGCGACGCTTGATGAAGCCCCGATGCCGTCTTCCTGGAAGGAAGGCTCTAGCGCTGGAACCTCGAGGGATAACCGAACGGATGGAGATCTACAGCCCATGACCTGTGCACGCGATGGTGGTCTGGATGCCTTGACCCCTGATACACTGGAACACACCGTGCGCGCCATCGTCGCCGAGCGCGAGCCGGTCGCCCGCTCGGCGGTGCCCATAGGCGCCATCGCCCGCCGCTTGGTGTCCGACGGCGTGCTCGATGTGGATCTGGCCGACAGCCGCATCGCCGAGAAGGTGGCCCGGCGTATTGAGCAGCAAGTCGCCTTTGTGGAAGGGATGTCTTTCATCGAGAACGAATGATGAGGGGGCAGTTTTATCCTCCTGGAGGGAGGATAGAGACGAGCAAGCGCTCATATAGAGTATTACTGATCCCTTGAGTCGCTTTACCTGTATATGCCGCGCTGGCACGAACATGCTGGCGCGGCATTGGTGTTTGCAGACGGTGTCCGATCCCCATATACTCGGACATATAGTCATCGGATCGGGTTTGCGCGGTATACCGTGAGAGGATCCCTCTGACGGGACCATGTTGACCCTACCGTCAAGGGAGACAGGGAATGACCATCGCCAGCTTGTTGCTGGCGGCGGCGATCATCGTCGCCGATATCTATGCTGTGCGTGCCAAAAGCCTCGTGCGCGCGGCTCTTGCGCTAGTTCTAGCTAGTTCCTCGCTGGCTCTTTTCTTCTTTTTGTGGCGGGCCCCCTATGCGGCCAGTGTTCAGCTCAGCGTCGGTGCCGGCGTCGTGAGCACACTCTTTATCCTGGCCATCAGTCTCACCGAATCGATGCGGGGTGATGGGGCATGAATCGAGGCGTGCCAGTGGGTCGTACCGTCCGAGTCCTGATCATCCTCATGGCCTTGGCTTTGGGGGTAGGTGTGGCAGTGCTCAGCCGATCCCCTGGCGCCGAGACCACTGGTTTGGTTGAGGGCCTATGGCTCAACAGGCAGGTGGATCTGTTGCTACAGGTGGGCCTGATATTGGTGGGCGCCTTGGGCATCCACGCGTTGATGCCCGGTCCCGAGGAAGAGGAGGAGCATCATGGCCCCTTGGAGTGAACATTTCGCCCCCGTGTTGGGCCTGATTCTGCTGGGCATTGGCGTCTGGTGCCTGGCCACCCGCCGTCGGGCCATCCAGCAGGTGATCGGCCTGAACATTGTTGTGCAGGGGGCGCTGGTCTGCCTTATCGACGCCGGCGCGCGTCATGCAGAGATGGAGATGGCTCAAAGTATGGTCATCTCTGCGTTGGTCGCTGAGGCGATTGTATTGGCTATCACGCTAGCCATCGTCGTCAACATCTATCGCCATCAACCCGAAGGACTGGTCGATAACCTGGATACCCTGAAAGGATAGCCTGTGCGCCTGCTGTTGTCTGGCCTCGTCATACTCTATCTCTGTTGTGGCATCCTTTTCTTGGCCCTGCCACAGCGGCGGCGCCTGGCACCGCTGGTGCGCCGGGCGCCCTCTTTTGTCCTGGCCTTGGGCTCACTGCTGCTATTGGGGCAGATCGGGCAGCCTCCCTCGCTAGAGGTGCGCTGGATCCCGCTGGTGGAACCGGCAGCCCTGGAGCATGGCGCTATGGCCATCTATATCTCGGTCATGGTCTGCTGGGCGCTTTGTTGGGCGCACTTTAGTGACGTCGCCGCGAGTCCCCCCGAAAAAGATACTGGCTTTTGGACCGGTTTGTCCTATATCGCGTGCGGCGTGGCTATTGCTGCCCTGACCGTCAACCAGTTTATCGTCCGCGTCGCCCTGCTCGATGTTCTGGCCCTGGCCGTCCTGATCTTGTTGGTGCTATATGCCCTGCCCTCGGTATTTTCTCTCAAGGCATTGCAGCAATTCCTCCTGTTGCGACTGGGCGATCTCGCCTTGTTGTTCATGGTGCTCGTGCTCTGGCGGTTCAGCGGTACGTTTCATATCGATACGGCGCTCTCGGCGACTACTATGGCCGCGCCAGGACAGCGCGCGTTGCTGCTCTTCTCTGGCCTGTTGGCCGTAGGCGTCAAGATGGGCGTGCCACCTTTTGACTCCTGGGTGCGAACCACGACGGACCTGCCATGGGGCATGGGCACCTGGGTGGTCGGGGCTACATTGCCGCTGTTGGGGGCCTATTTGCTCTATCGCCTGCAGATCTTGTTGATCTCTCCATATGTGCTGGGGGCACTGGCGCTCTTGGGCGTTCTCTATGTGGTCATGGGCATCGGGTGGCTGGGACGCGAAGGGACCGAGCGCAGCGACCGTTTCGTGGCCGCACTGACCATCCACGGCGGTCTGGGCCTGCTGCTATGTGGGACGGGCGCCATGGGAGCCTATGTGCTCTCGTTTCTGCCATTGCGTATGGTGTTGGGTTGGGTCTGGAGGTCTCGCCAGCTCTCGGTTTCGATGAGGGCCGAGCCGGCGCCGCGCCCCCTAAACGGGTTGACCCGCGTAAACCGTGCCGTGGCCATGCGCACCGGACCTCTGCTAGAAACGAGTTCGTTCAACCGCGTCATCGACCGGGTGATGGAAGGCGTCCTGTGGTTTGGTGGGCTCTTGCAGCGCGCACACACCGGCCAATTGCACACCTATGTCCTTTGGGTGACGGTGGTCCTGGGGGGTGTTGTGCTGTCAGCGGCCTTGTTGGCTCTGTCCGGTGGAGTCTGACATGGCATCATTGAGGCCAGTCTCTTGCCCATTGCGGGGCGCTATGCGGACCGATGCCGTCACACAGGTCATTCTGGGAGGTGCTCTACGTTGAGCCTGTCATCAATACCTTTTCCAATCCTCGTGCTTGGCGCTGGGGCAATACTCATCTATTTGTTTGCGCGTTTCATGGACCGGCCTAACGGCATTCTGGCGGCTACCGCCGCGGCTGTGATGGCGCTCGGGTTTGTTGCGCAGCTACTCATTGCCACAGGCCGCATGCCCGGCATCATGATCAACGAGCTAGAGGCTGGCGCCAAGTTTGTGCTGGATCCAGGAGCCCATCTCCTCTCCATGGTTGCGTTAGCCCTGGGAGTTTTGGTGGCGATCTATTCAGGACGTTATCTGGGGCTGGATCATCACTATGAGGAGTATTACCCGCTGCTGTTGCTCTTGTTAGCCGCAGTGTTGGTCATGTTGGCCGCAGTCGATCTTTTTGTGCTCTATTTGGGCGCTACGTTGGCCAGCGCG